>NZ_JACAPH010000037.1:0-24989 GCF_013385805.1 Pseudomonas sp. C6002
GCGGAACCGGGCCGGAGTGCGGACATGCCGAGCCTGAGCGAGGCACCGAGTGGTGGGGCAAAGACCTTTTGGTTACTTTTGGGGCGTTTGCCAAAAGTGACCCGCTGTAAGAGCGGAACCCTAAGTAGCCGTTACCGCAGCAACGGATATGTACACTCACGAAACCCGCTCCCCAACCACAACCCCATCCCGCCACCAAGCCGCCAAACTAAAGACGTTCGGCGCCTTGAGCAGCGAAAAATGATTCCCCGGCCCATACCAAACCTCCAACACCCCCACGCACCCGCGCCACCCCTCAACCATCAACCCCTGCTCCCGCTGATTCCCTGCCGCGTCCAGGGTCGGATCCTCCGCCAACACCAACCGCACCACCCCCTCATACCGCCGACCAGGCCGATAAACCGTGCGCAACGCCGAGGCATACGTGCGCGCCGGCCCATCCATCGCCTCCACCGAAGACCGCGCAGGCAACAACCCAACCCCCACCATCCCCCCATGCAACAACCTTCGCTGCTCCACTTCATCGCGCCCGGCAAAATCCACCGCATCAATCCCAAGCGACCTACCCGAAGCCACCTGCATCGACTCCACCAACCGCAACAACGCCGCCGTCGTGGTATAGGGCCGGCCCACCACCCCATTGCCCCCGGGCGCCTCGCTGTCGATCAACGTCAACGAAGCCACCTCACGCCCCTGAGCCTGCAACCGCGTGGCCATCTCGAATACCACCCAGCCGCCAAACGAATGCCCCACCAAATGCACTGGCCCCGAAGGACATTCCTGCTCCAGCGCCTGCAAATAACAGCGCGCCGCCGCCTCAACCTGGCTATGGGGCACCATCTCCCCATCCAGCCCACGGGGCTGCAAGCCAAAGATCGGCCAGTCCCGGCCCAACGCCTCGGTCAACCCCACAAACCCGGTCACGCTATCCCCCGCCCCCGGCACACAGAAGATCGGTGCCTGCCCGGCGCGACCACTCTGGATCCGCAACAACGGCTGATGCACCGCCACAGCCGGCGCCTCACTCAACGCCAGGGCCTCACCCATCGCCTGCCCCAGCGCCTGGATATGCGGTGCCTGCATCATGCTCTGGTGATCCCCCGGCACCTCAATGCGGCGCAATTGCCCCACGGCCAGTGCCTCATCCCATCCCAAATCCAGGCTGCGCCGCGAGAGTTCCGTCGGCCGCTCGGCGGCGCTGAACAAGTGCACCGCCAGTGGCATCGGGAACAGGCTGTAATGCGCCAACGCATGCCCATGCCCGACTTCCCGCTGGATAAAACTCAACAGGTCCGCGTCCGAAGCCGCCGCCATCTGCGCGTACAGCAAATGCCGATCGCGGCAGCGTTGCAGCAAACCCGCAAAGTCCAGCTGTCCAATGTCCGCTTCCAGTTGCTCAAGGCTCGCCAACTCATCCACACCTCCCTGTGCCTTCCAATACGCCGTGCACTGCAACAGCAAATGCCGCTTGAGGGCATCCGGCCCGCTCCAGCGCGCCTTGCCCTGGTCGGTCATGCGCGGCACGTAGCTGTCGATCAACCCGAGGAATGCCACCGGTTCGTCCAGCCCCTGCAGTTGCATCGCCACTTCATAGGCCAACACCCCGCCGAACGACCAACCCGCCAGCCGATACGGCCCATGGGGCTGCACCGAGCGGATAATCCCCACCAGCCGCGCCGCCAGGCCTTCCATGGTCTGCAACTGCACCTCGCCAAGGGGCGCACCGGGCAAGCCATAGATCGGATAATCCCCCGGCAGGTGCCGGCCCAGCGCCGGGAAATACACGTCCATGCCGCTGAACTCATGCACCAGGAACAACGGCGGCTGGCTGCCGCTGGCGCGTACGGTGATCAGCGAGCTGTTGTCCTCCCGCGCCGTGCGCTGACCGAGCATCGAGGCAACCGAGGCCACGCTGGCGTGCTGGAACAGCTCGGCCAACGACACCTCAAGCCCCGCCTCTTCCATCAGGTTGACCAGCCGGATCGCCAGCAACGAATGGCCACCCAGTTCAAAGAAACTGTCATGGCGCCCGACCTGCTCCAGCCGCAACACCTCGGCCCAGAGGCGTGCCAGTGTCTGTTCCAGCTCGTTCGCCGGCGCCTCGAACACGCGGCTCGCCGATGCCTCCAGCGCGGGCACCGGCAGGGCCTTGCGGTCGACCTTGCCGTTGGCCGTCAGGGGCATTTTTTCCAGCGGTACATAGGCCGATGGCACCATGTAGTCCGGCAGGTGCTGCAGCAGATGACTGCGCAACACTTCGATGGCCAGCGGCTCGCCGGTGTAGTACGCCACCAGGCGCTTGTCCCCCGGCGCATCTTCTCGTGCCAGCACCACCACATCCTTGATGCCGCTGCAGGTGGCCAGGCGTGCTTCGATCTCGCCCAACTCGATGCGGAAGCCGCGGATCTTCACCTGGTCGTCATTACGCCCGATGCACTCCAGCAGTCCGTCCGCCGACCAGCGCCCAAGGTCGCCAGTGCGGTACAACAAGCCATCGCCAAACGGATCATCGACAAACTTCTCGGCCGTCAGCTCCGGCCGGTTCAGGTACCCCTTGGCCACGCCATGCCCGCCAATGCAGATTTCCCCGACCACACCCAGCGGCACCGGCTGCAAGTGCGCATCCAGCAGGTGGATTTGCGTGTTGGCAATCGGCCTGCCGATCGGCACGCTTTCGGCATCGGCGGCGATGGCCTGCACTTCATGCGTGGTGGCGTAAGTGGTGGTTTCCGTCGGGCCGTAGCAATGCACCAGCCGCAGTGCCGGCGCCTGGGCCAGCAGGCTGCGGAACGCCGCCGGGTCGGCCCGTTCGCCGCCGCACAACAGGATGCGCAGCCCGGCCAACGCGTCGGGAATCAATTGCACGTACTGGTTGAACAGCGCAGTGGTGACGAACAGGATCGTCGCCCCGCCCGCCTTCAGTGCCCGGCCAAACGCGCCGGGGTCGAGCAAGGTCGCATGGTCGATCACCAGCACCTGGCCACCGTTGAGCAGGGGGCCCCACACGTCCATGGTGCTCGCGTCGAACGCCGGGTTGGAAGCGAACGCCACGCGGTCATGGGCGTTGAAATCGGCGTAACCGTTATTGATCACCAGCCGCGTGATGCCCCGGTGCGGTACCAGCACGCCTTTGGGAGTGCCGGTGGAGCCGGAGGTGTACATGATGTACGCCACGCGCTCCGAGGACTGCGACAGGTCCGGGTTGTGGCTCGGTTGCGGGTCCAGCGCCAGGGTGTCGAGGTCGATACGTCGGGCCGGGTAAGCGACGGGCTCGCCGCTGTGGGTCAACAGCCACACTGCGCCACTGTCCTGCACCATAAAGGCCTGGCGCTCGGCCGGGGCGTTGATGTCCAGCGGCACGTAGGCCGCCGCGCATTTGAGGATTGCCAGTTGGCTGAGCAACAGGTCAATCGAGCGCGGCAACAGGATCGCCACATGGTCGCCGGGCTGCACGCCCAGGTTGCGCAGGTGGTGCGCCAACTGGTTGGCTCGGGTGTTCAGCGCGCCGTAACTCAGGGTGTGTTCACCATGCACCACTGCGATAGCACCCGGGCGTGCCTGCGCCTGGGCTTCGAACAAACGCTGCACCGTATGTTCGTGAGGGAATTCGCGCTGGGTGGCGTTGAATTCCATCCGCAGTTTTTCACGCTCCGCCGCCGGCAGAATCGACAGTTGGCTGATTGAGCCCCCTGCATTCTGTTCCAGGGCCTGCACCAGTTGCTCCAGGGCAACATGCAGGTACTCGCAGAGGCGTGGCGCGCCCTGCCCCATGGCGTCAAAGCCAAACCCGTCGCCCAGGTCATCGACACTCAGGGACAGCGCAAAGTTGGTACGTTCCTCGGCCTTGAGCACCTGCATGCCCTGCCACGCCTCGGCCACGCCGCCGGCGTGCGGGGCGCTGTGGCGATAGTTGAACAGCACGCTGAACAGCGGCGTATTGGCCGGCAGCCCACTGCAACGCTGGGCCAGGGCCAGTGGCGCATGTTCGTGACTGAGCAACCGGGTCAGGCTTGCGTGGGTGGCCATCAGCGCTGCGTGCACCGTGCGCTCACCCAGGTCGACCCGCAGCGGCAAGGTGTTGATGAACACGCCCAAGGCACGTTCGGCGCCTTCGCCGCCTTGCAGCCGGCCCAGCAATACGGTGCCGAACACCACCTGCTCGCGGCCGGAAACCTTGCCCAGCACCTGCGCCCAGGCCAGGTGCATCAGGCTCGCAGCACTGACCCCAAGCTGCCGTGCCAGGGTGCGCAGGCGCCCGTTCAACAGCGGGTCGACGCGCAAATGTGCCTGTTGCGCTTCACCCGGTGCACTCAATGCCAGCGTCGGCTCATCGACCTCCCCGAGCATCTCGCGGAAGAACGCTTCGTGCTCTTCCTCGCGCATGCCCAACCGCGTCTGCGCCACATAATTGCGATACGGCACCGCCGCCCCCAACTGCTCGCGCCGGCCGAGCAAGCACGCCTGCATCTCGTGCTGCAGCACCTCCAGCGCAACGTGGTCCATCACCAGATGATGGAACAGCAACAACGCAACCACCCGCTGGTTGGCCGGGTCCTCGGCGTATACCAGGCGCATCAGCGGTGCCTGAGCCAAGTTCAGCCGATGCTGTTCGAAGCGCGCCTGCAATTGCGCCAGCACATTGCCCGTCGCCTGAATCGCCTCAACCCGCAGCGAGGCCTGGCGCCACACCACCTGCACCGGTTCTTCCAGCCCGTCCCAGTGCATCGACGAGCGCAGGATATCCTGCCGCTCGATCACCGCCTGCAACGCCTGGGCAAACGCTTCAAGGCGCTCGACGCTGGCGAAGGCAAACTGCGCCTGCAACAGGTACGCGTCACCCTGTTGCACTGCGCGATGGTGATACAGGATCCCGGCCTGCAACGGCGCCAGCGGGTAGATATCCTGCACGTTGGCTACGCCGCCGGGAATGCTCGCGACAAGGCGGTCGATGGCGGGTTGCTTCAGGTTCACCAGCGTCAGCATGTCCGGGGTGATCCGCGTGCAATCCGCGGCGATCCCATTGGCCGGCACCACCACTTCGCGACCACCACCCACGGCAGCCGCCAAGGCTGCAAGGGTGGGTTGACCAAACAACACTTTCACATCCGCCGACAACCCGACCCGACGCATGCGGCCGATCAGGCTGGCGGCCAGCAGCGAATGGCCGCCCAGCTCGAAGAAATGGTCGTGCCGACCGACACGCTCCACCTTGAGCAAATCCGCCCAGAGGCCGGCCAGGGTGATTTCTGTTTCCCCCACAGGCGCGACGTACTCCCGGGCGCTCACCGATTCCAGGCCCGGCGCCGGCAGTGCCTTGCGGTCGAGCTTGCCATTGGGGCTCAGGGGCAAGGCGTCCAGGTGCATGAAGGTGGCCGGTACCATGTAGTCCGGCAGGTGTTCCAGCAAATGGCTGCGCAAAGCGTCGATTTGCGCCGGCACGCCGGTGTAGTAAGCCACCAGCCGTGAATCGCGGGCGACCACGGCGGCTTCGTTGATCTGCGGGAATTGCAGCAGTCGCGCCTGGATCTCCCCCAGTTCGATGCGCAAGCCACGGATTTTCACCTGGTCGTCATTGCGGCCCAAATACTCGATGGTGCCGTCCGGCAGGTAGCGCCCGACGTCGCCGGTGCGGTACATCCGGCCCGCGCTGAACGGGTCCTTGAGGAAGCGCTCGGCGGTCAGCTCAGGACGGTGCAGGTAACCCCGCGCCACTTGCACGCCACCGATGAACAGCTCGCCCACCACACCCAACGGAACAGGCTGCAACTGCCCGTCCAGCAGGTACATGCGGGTGTTGGCAATCGGCTTGCCGATGGGGGTGTTGTCCGGCGTGACGGGGCCGGCGCAATCCCACGCCGTCACGTCCACCGCCGCTTCCGTCGGGCCATAAAGGTTGTACAAACCGATGCCCGGCAACTGCTGTTTGAAGCGGCGCACCAGGCTGCCGGGCAACGCTTCACCACTGCACATCACCCGCACCAGCCCGGCGCTCTGGCTGACGTCGCCGTGGGCCAGGAACACATCGAGCATCGATGGCACAAAGTGCAGCGTGGTGATCTGCTCCGCCTCGATCACCTCACACAGGTAGGCCGGGTCTTTATGCCCGCCAGGACGCGCCATCACCAACCGCGCGCCGGTGAACAGCGGCCAGAAGAACTCCCACACCGACACGTCGAAGCTGAACGGGGTTTTCTGCAATACCCTGTCCTGGGCAGTCAGCCCGTACTCGTCCTGCATCCACAGCAGGCGGTTGACCACACCCTCGTGCTCGTTGATCACGCCTTTCGGTTGGCCGGTAGAACCCGAGGTGTAGATGACGTAGGCCTGATGCTGCGCGGTCAGCCCATCCACTCGTGGGTTGGACGTTGATTGGTGCTGCCAGGTGTTCCGGTCCAGGTCCACCAGCGGCACCGTGACGTCGCCCAGCAACGAACGGGTTTCGCCCTGTACCAGCACGGCGGCCGGTGCGCTGTCCTTGAGCATGTAGGCGATACGTTCCAGCGGATACGCCGGGTCCAGCGGCACATAACCGCCGCCCGCCTTGAGGATCGCGAACAGGCCGATGACCATCTCCAGGCCGCGCTCGACGCAAATTGCCACCCGCGAATCCGGCTGTACACCCAGCTCCCGCAGATGGTGCGCCAACTGATTGGCCCGTTCGTTCAGCTCGCGATAGCTCAGGCACTCCGAGCCTGCCTTCACCGCAAGCGCATCCGGCGTTCTCGCCACCTGGGCTTCGAACATACCGTGCAGCGTCTGGTCGAGGTTGTAATCCACTGTGGTGTTATTGAAGTCGAACAGCAGATGCTGGCGCTCCTGATCGTCCAGCAAGTCAGCCTGCTCCAGCACCGCCTGATCGTTATCCACCATGGCCTGCAGCACGCGGGTGAAATAGCCGACATAGCGTTGCATGGTCGACTCGTCGAACAACGCGATGGCGTATTCCAGGGTGCCGCGAATTTCGCCCCGGGTCTCGCCGAGGTTCAGGGACAGGTCGAACTTGGCAAAGTGACTGTCCTCCACAATGCCTTCAAGGCTCAGGTCGCCGAGGGCCAGCACCGGCGCGTCACTGTCCTGCCAGGTCAACATCGTCTGGAACAGCGGGCTATGGGCCAGGCTGCGCAATGGCCGGGTGATTTCCACCACCTGCTCAAACGGCAGATCCTGATGAGCCTGGGCGTCCAGCGCCAGCCCCTTGACCCGCGCCAGCAGCGCCTCGGCGCTCAGTTCGCCCGAGATATCAATGCGCACTGCCAGGGTGTTGACGAACAACCCGATCAGGTCTTCCACCTCGGCCCGCTGGCGGTTGGCGACCGGCGAGCCGATCACCACTTCCTCCTGCCCGGCCAAACGCGCGAGCAACGAGGCCCACGCCGTCATCATCACCATGTACAGCGTGGTGCCGTGGCGCTGGCTGAGGGCCTTGAGCCCGGCGCTCAGGCGCTCATCCAGGTGCACCTCGACGCTGCTGCCGGCGTAGTCCTGCTGGGCCGGGCGTGGACGGTCGGTCGGCAACATCAGCAACGCCGGCGCACCGGCCAGGGTGTGTTGCCAGTAGCTGCTCTGGCGATGCAGCACTTCGCCGCTCAGCCACAGGCGCTGCCATACGGCAAAGTCGCTGTACTGGATCGGCAACGGCGGCAGTGGGTCAGCCTCACCGTGGCTGAACGCCTGGTACAGCGCCATCAGTTCGCGGGTCAGCACGCCCATGGACCAGCCATCGGACACGATGTGGTGGATAGTCAGCAGCAACACGTGGTGATCGTCGGCCATGATCACCAGGCGCCCGCGCAACAGCGGGCCGCGCTGCAAATCAAAAGGCGCCGAGGCTTCGCCCTGCATCAACGCGTCGAGCACCTGCTGTGCTTCGGGGTGGCGGCGCAGGTCCTGGACTTGCAGGGGCATCACTTCTTCAGGCGGCACGATCAGCACCTGGGCGTCGTCATCCTGCTGGGCAAACCGGCTGCGCAAGGTCTCATGCCGCGCGACGATCCGTGCCAGGGCCCGTTGCAGCGCGTCGACGTGCAACTGCCCGCGCAGGCGCAGGCCGATGGGAATGTTGTAGGCGGTGTTGGCGCCCTCCATCAACGCCAGGAACCACAGGCGTTGCTGGGCAAACGACAACGGCAACTCCGTGTCCCGCGCCGCCGGCAGGATATCCGGCAAGGTGCTGCGCCCGGCCTGGGCCACTACCTGCGCCACCGCCGCCAGTTCGGCATTGGCGAACAGTTCGCCCAGTGCCAGGTCGACCCCCAGTTGCTGGCGAACCTGGGACACCATGCGCATGGCCAGCAACGAATGGCCGCCCAACTCAAAGAAATGATCCTGGCGCCCAACACGTTCCACTTGCAACACATCGGCCCAGATCTGCGCGAGGACGGTTTCGATATCGCCATGAGGCGCCTCGTATTCGCGGGTGAAGACGGCGGCCAGGTCCGGCTTTGGCAGCGCCTTGCGGTCCAGTTTGCCGTTGGCGGTCAGGGGCAACGCATCGAGTTTCACGTAGGCCACCGGGACCATGTAGTCCGGCAGGTGCGCCACCAGGTGGGCGCGAATCGCGCCCACTTCAAGCGGTTCGAATTGCGGGTTTTCGGTGAAGTAAGCCACCAGCCGGGGCTGGCCCGGTTGGTCTTCACGGGCCAGCACCACGGCTTCCTGGAGACCGGGCAGCTGGTTGAGGCGGGTTTCGATTTCCCCCAGTTCGATGCGCACACCGCGGATTTTCACCTGGTCGTCGTTGCGGCCCAGGTACTCGATATTCCCGTCCGGCAACCAGCGCGCGAGGTCGCCGGTGCGGTACATGCGGCCCGAATTGAATGGGTCATCCAGGAAACGTTCGGCGGTCATTTCCGGGCGATTGAGGTAACCCCGCGCCACGCCCTTGCCGCCCACGTACAGTTCACCGGCAACCCCCAAGGGCACCGGGCGCTGCTGTTCGTCCAGCAGGTAAACCGTGGCATTGGCGATGGGTTTGCCGATGTGCAACGGCTGCCCGGGCTCGATCCGCCCGGAGGTGGCGACCACCGTGGCTTCCGTGGGGCCGTAGTTGTTGATCACCTCGAAACGCTGGGCCCGGGTGAACTGGCGCAGGCGGTCGCCGCCAATCAGCAAGGTGCGCAGGGTCGGGTGCTCGATGTTCTGGCTGAACGCATATTCGGCCACCGGCGTGGGCAGGAAACACACGTCCAGCGGTTGTGCGCGCCACCAGTCCAGCAGCGCGTCGATATCTTCAGCGCCGTCGTGGGCCGGCGGCAGGTGCAAGGTGGCCCCCACGCACAGTGCCGGCCAGACTTCCCAGGCCATCGCGTCAAAGCCAAACCCGGCAACGCTCGCGGTGTGGCGGCCTGCGCACAGGTCAAACGCGATGCAGTGCCAGTCCACCAGGTTGGCCACGGTGTGATGTTCCACCATCACGCCCTTGGGCAGGCCGGTGGAGCCGGAGGTGTAGATCACGTAGGCCAGGTTGGTGGGCGTGACGGCCACCTGCGGGTTGCTCGCCGAATGGTGATGCCAGGTAAAACGGTCCAGGTTGATCACCGGCACATCGAGCGCGGGCAGGCGCTCCAGCAGTGCATGCTGGGTCAGTACCGCGACCGGGGCGCTGTCGCCGAGCAGGTAGCTCAGGCGCTCGGCCGGGTGCGACGGGTCCACCGGTACATAGCAGGCGCCGGACTTGAGGATCGCCAGCAACCCGGCCAGGGTGTCCAGCCCGCGCCGGGCAACGATGGCCACGCGGTCGTCGGGTTTTACCCCCAGCGCCAGCAGGTGATGGGCCAGCAGGTTGGCTTGTTGATTCAACTCGGCGTAGGTCAGCTGGCGGCCTTGATACACCGCGGCCACCGCGTCCGGGGTCAGCAGGGTCTGGGCCTCGATACGCCCATGCAGGGTGGTGCCTTGCGGGAAGTCGATGGCTGTCGCGTTGAACTGCTCCAGCAAGTGCCGCTGCTCCGCCTCGGGCAACACCGACAAGCGATTCAAGGGTGTTTCGGGTGCCTGTTCCAGCGCCTGAACCAGGTTCCCCAGGGCAGTTTGCAGATAAGCGCACACCCGCTGCGGATCAACCTGGGCGCTGGCCAACAGGCTCAGGCTGAAGTCTTCGCCCAGGTCGTCGACGCTCAGGGTCAACGGGTAGTTGGTGCGTTCCTCGGAGCGCAACGCTTGAATACCCTGCCAGGCCGAGACCGCTTCGGCGCTCGCGCCGCCTGCGCTATGGCGGTAGTTGAGCAACGCGCTGAACAGCGGCGTCGGCGCCACTACACCGCTGCAACGCTGGGCCAGGGCCAGCGCCGCGTGTTCGTGACGCAGCAAGGTGGTCAGCCGGGCATGGGTCGCCTTGACCCCGGTGCGCACGTCTTCGGCGCCTACATCCACCCGCAATGGCAAGGTGTTGATAAAGATCCCCAGGGCACGGTCGGTGTCGTGGCTGCCCTGCATGCGGCCCATCAGCACCGTGCCGAACACCACCTGTTCCTTGCCCGCCAGCACTCCCAGCACCTGGGCCCAGCCCATGTGGAACAGGCTCGCGGCGCTGACGCCCAACTGCCGGGCCTGGGCGCGCAAGCGCCGGCTCAACTGCGGGGCCAGCGGCAGGCTGATCTCCTGGATGTTGTCGCCGTCGCCCTGCACATCCTGCAGGCCGTAGGGCAAGGTCGGCTCGCTGATGTCGCCGAGCATCTGCCGGAAGAACCCTTCGTGCTCCTGCTCGCTGATGCCCAGGCGCGCCTGGGCGACATAGTTGCGAAACGGCACCGCCTGGCCCAGTTCAGCCGCCCTGCCCAGCAGGCAGGCTTGCATCTCGTGGCAGACCACTTCCAGCGCGCTGTGGTCCAGGGCCATGTGGTGGAACAACAGCATCGCCACCACCCGTTGGCCGGCTTCATCCCAGGCCCGCACCAGGCGCAGCAGCGGCGCGCGGGTCACGTCCATGCGGTAGTGGCGGCCATCGAACAGGCGATGCAACTGGGCGGCGATATCGCCGTCTGCCGGGTCCAGTTCAATCGCCTGCACCGGCAGGCGCGCCGTGCGCCAGACCACTTGCGACGGTTCTTCCAGGCCTTCCCAGACCACGCCGGTCCGCAGGATGTCGTGACGGTCGATCACCTGTTGCAAGGCCAGGGCAAAGCCCTCGAAACGCTCAAGGCTGTCGAAGGCAAACAGCGACTGCATGATGTACGGGTCGCCGTGTTCGGCACTCACATGATGGTAGAGGATGCCCTCCTGCAACGGTGCCAGCGGGTAGATGTCCTGCACATTGGCGACGCCACCCTCGACGGTCTCCAGGATACGGTCGATGGACGCCTGGCTGAGGGTCGACAGGCTCAGCATCTGCGGGGTAATCGAGGTAGCGCCCGGTGGAATGCCATTGGCCGGCACCTGCACCTCACCGGCCTTGGTGGCCGAGTACTCCCCGGCCTTGATCAGCTCGATCAGCGCCGGCTTGTGTTCGCGCAGCGAGGCCACCAGTGCCGCGTCGCTCAGGGCCTGCTTGTTGCCTTGCACCGACAACTGATCGCCCTTGAGTGCCAGTTGCACATCCTTGGCCTTGAGTGTCGCCAACAGTTCGATGATGCTCACAGGACGATCTCCATTCGTTCGGTAATTGCGGCGTAGCCGGCCAGGGTCGGCTGTTCGAACAGGCCCCGCACATCGGCTTCCATGCCTTCCTGACGCAAGCGTCCGATCAAGCTGACGGCCAGCAACGAGTGCCCGCCCAGCTCGAAAAAGTTGTCGTGACGCCCGACCCGCTCCACCTTCAGCAGCTCGGCCCACAGCCGCGCCAGGGTGATTTCGGTAGCGCCCACCGGGGCCTCGTACTCGCGCACGATCAGTGATTCCACACCCGGCGTCGGCAAGGCCTTGCGGTCGAGCTTGCCGTTGGGGCTCAGGGGCAGAGCGTCGAGATGGACGAATACCGCGGGCACCATGAAGTCCGGCAAGCGCGCCAGCAGGTGCGTCCGCAGTTGTTCGATATCGGCTGGCACGCCGGTGTAGTACGCCACCAGGCGTTCGTCGCGGGCCAACACGGCCGCTTCCTTCACCTGTGGGTACTCGGTCAGCCGCGCCTGGATTTCTCCGAGTTCGATACGCAGGCCACGGATTTTTACCTGGTCGTCATTACGGCCCAGGTACTCGATATTGCCATCCGGCAGGTAGCGCCCGACGTCACCGGTGCGGTACATCCGGCCTGGGTTGAACGGGTCCTTGAGGAAGCGCTCGGCCGTCAGTTCGGGACGGTGCAGGTAACCGCGAGCCACTTGCACACCGGCGATAAACAGCTCGCCCACCACGCCCAGCGGCACCGGTTGCAACCGGGCATCCAGCAGGTACATGCGGGTGTTGGCAATCGGCTTGCCGATAGGCGTGTTGTCCGGCACCACGGGCCTGGCGCAGTTCCAGGCGGTCACGTCCACCGCGGCTTCCGTCGGGCCATAGAGGTTGTACAAACCGATGCCGGGCAATTGCTGCTTGAAGCGCCGCACCAGGCCGCCGGGCAAGGCTTCGCCGCTGCACATCACCCGCAGCAGCCCGGCGCCCTGGCTGACATCACCGTGGGCCAGGAACACATCGAGCATCGACGGCACGAAGTGCAAGGTGGTGATCTGTTCTGCCGCGATCACCTCGCACAGGTAAGCCGGCTCCTTGTGCCCGCCGGGGCGTGCCATGACCAGCCGCGCACCGGTGAACAGGGGCCAGAAGAACTCCCACACCGACACATCGAAGCTGAACGGGGTTTTCTGCAGTACCGCATCAGTGGCGTTCAGGCCGTAGGCGTCCTGCATCCACAGCAGGCGGTTGACCACACCCGCGTGCTCGTTGATCACGCCCTTGGGTTGGCCGGTGGAGCCGGAGGTGTAGATCACGTAGGCCTGGTGCTGCGCGGTCAACCCGGGAACCTGTGGGTTGGACACCGGCTGGTGCGCCCAGGTGTTCTGGTCGAGGTCCACCACCGGCACCGTCACGTCGCCCAGCAACGAACGGGTAGCGCCCTGCACCAGCAGCGCCGCGGGCTGGCTGTCTTGCAGCATGTAGGCGAGGCGATCCAGCGGGTACGCCGGGTCCAGCGGCACATAACCACCGCCGGCCTTGAGGATCGCAAACAGACCGATGACCATCTCCAGTCCACGATCGACGCAAATCGCCACCCGCGCATCCGGCTGCACGCCCAGTTCCCGCAGGTGGTGCGCCAGTTGGTTGGCGCGCTGGTTCAGCTCGGCATAGGTCAGGCATTGCTCACCCGCCTTCACCGCCAATGCATCCGGCGTGCGCTCTACCTGGGCCTCGAACAGGCCGTGCAGGGTCTGCGCCAGGTCGTAGTCAACCTCGGTGGCATTGAAATCAAACAGCAGTTGCTGACGCTCTGCATCCCCCAGGATCGGCAGGCGGTCAAGGGCCTGGTGCGGCGCGTGCTCCAGGGCCTCCACCAACTGGGTCAACGCCATCTGCATATAACCGCAGACCCGTTGTGCGCCCACCTGGGCCGGGGTCAACGCGGTGAAGTCATAACCATCACCCAGGTCATCGACGTTCAGGGTCAACGGATAGTTGGTGCGCCCGTCATTGGTCAGGGTCTGCATACCTTCCCAGGCGTGCTGCGCGTCCTGTGAACGGGTGGCGCCGCCCCGGTGGCGATAATTGAGCATCGAGCTGAACAGCGGCAGCGGCGCCGCCACCCCGCTGCAACGCTGGGCCAGGGCCAGGGAAGCATGTTCATGGCCCAGCAGCGCGGTGAGCCGGGCATGGGTGCTGCGCACGCTGTCGCGCACGCCTTGCCCGTCGATATCCAGGCGCAATGGCAGGGTGTTGATGAACACGCCAAGGGCCCGGTCCGCGCCCTCGCCGCCCTGCATCCGGCCGACCAGCACCGTGCCAAACACCACATTCGGCTTGCCCGACGTCACCGCCAACACCTGCGCCCATGCCAGGTGGAACAGGCTCGCGGTGCTCACGCCCAGCAGGCGTGCCTGGGCCCTGAGGCGCCGGCTGACGGCAGCGTCCAGGTGATGCGTGAATTCTTCGATATCCCGACCATCGCCCTGCACATCCTGCAAGCCAAACGGCAGCGTTGGCTCATGGATATCGCCAAGCATCTCGCGGAAGAACCCTTCATGTTCCTGCTCGCTGACACCCAGTCGCGCCTGCGCCACGTAGTTGCGATAAGGCATCGGCGCGGCCTGCGGTGCGGGGTGCCCCAGCAGGTAGCCCTGCATTTCCCGCAGCACCACGTCGAATGCGGTGTGGTCCAGCACGATGTGGTGATACAGCAGCACCGCCACCACCCGCTGATTGGCCGGGTCGTTGGCATACAGCAGGCGAATCAGCGGCGCCTGGGCGATGTCCAGCCGGTAGCGCCGGGCGTCGAAACGCTGATGCAGGCCGGCCAGCACATCACCGTCCAGATGCAGCGCTTCGACCGTCAATCGAGCCTTGCGCCACACCACTTGCACCGGCTGCGCCAAGCCTTCCCAGACCACACCGGTACGCAGGATGTCGTGGCGGTCGATCACCTGCTGCAAGGCCTGGGCGAAGCTGTCCAGGCGCGCCTGGGTATCGAATGCCAGGTGCGATTGCAGCAGGTACGGATCGCCCTGCTCCGCCGTGATGTAGTGGTAAAGAATGCCTTCCTGTAACGGTGCCAGCGGGTAAATATCCTGCACATTGGCGGCGCCACCCGGCACGCTGGCGACGATCTGGTCGATCATCGGCTGATCCAGCTCCACCAATGGCAGCATCGAGGGCGTGATGCGCGGGCAATCGGCGGCGATGGCATTCACCGGCACCACCACTTCCCGGCCACTGCCCACTGCCGCTGCCAATGCCGCCAGCGTCGGCTGGCTGAACAGCACCCGCACATCGGCGCTGAGGCCGGCCTGGCGCATGCGCTCGATCAGGCTTACCGCCAGCAAGGAATGGCCGCCCAGCTCGAAGAAGTGGTCATGGCGGCCCACTTGCTCCACCTGCAACACCTCGGCCCAGATCCGCGCCAGGGTGGTCTCGACTTCGCCGCGTGGGGCTTCATATTCCCGGCTGAGCACGGCGGCCTGATCCGGTGCCGGCAGCGCCTTGCGGTCAAGCTTGCCGTTGGCGGTCAACGGCCAGCTGTCGAGTTTGACGTAGACCACCGGCACCATGGCCTCGGGCAGTTGGCTGTGCAGCTCGGCGCGCAGGGTTTCGATAACCAGCGGTTTTTGTTCGGTGAACCAGGCCACCAGGCGGCCGTCGCGCACCAGCACCACGGCTTCCTTGACGCCGTCGACGGCGGCCAGGCGGGTTTCGATTTCTCCCAGCTCGACGCGCACGCCCCGGACTTTTACCTGGTCGTCGTTGCGGCCCAGATATTCAATGTTGCCATCCGGCAGCCAGCGCGCCAGGTCGCCGGTGCGGTACATGCGGCCCGGGTTGAACGGGTCATCGAGAAATCGCTCGGCGGTCAGGTCCGGGCGATTCAGGTAGCCGCGGGCCACGCCGCGGCCGCCTACATACAGCTCACCCGCCACACCCACCGGCACCGGCCGTTGTTGTGCATCCAGCAGGTACACCGTGGCATTGGCCATCGGCTTGCCGATATGCAGCGGCTGGCCGGCGCGCACCCGGCCAGAGGTGGCGACCACCGTGGCTTCGGTGGGGCCGTAGTTGTTGATCACCGCGAAACGTCGCTCATGGCTGAACTGGCGCAGGCGATCACCGCCGATCAACAGGGTGCGCAGGCTTGGGTGCTCAAGGTCCTGGCTGAACGCGTACTCGGCCACCGGGGTGGGCAGGAAGCTCACGTCCAGCGGCTGGGCCAGCCACCAGGCCAGCAGTTCGTCGATGTTTTCATTGCCGACATGGGCCGGTGGCAGGTGCAAGGTCGCCCCCACGCACAATGCCGGCCAGACTTCCCAGGCCATGGCATCGAAACCGAAGCCGGCCACGCTGCTGGTGTGGCTGCCGGCCTGCAGGTCGAAGGCTTCACAGTGCCAATGCACCAGGTTTTCCACGGTGCGGTGTTCCACCATCACGCCTTTGGGCTGGCCGGTGGAGCCGGAGGTGTAGATCACATAGGCGAGGTTCGCCGGGGTCAGGCTGGCGACGTGGGGATTGGTGCCGTCGGGATAGGCGCCATGCAGATCGACGATGGCGATATCACCGAGCACGCCACGGGTGCTCTCTTCGGCCAGGACCGCGACCGGTGCGCTGTCTTGCAGCAGGTAAGCGATGCGCTCGGCCGGATAGGCCGGGTCTACCGGGACGTAGGCCGCGCCCGCCTTGAGAATCGCCAGCAGGCCCGCCAGCATCTGCGGGCCGCGTCGGCAGCAGATCGCCACACGGTCGTCGGGCTGTACGCCCAGCGCCAGCAAGTGATGGGCCAATTGGTTGGCGCGCTGGTTGAGCTGTTGGTACGTCAGGTGCTGGCCGTCCTGGCTCACGGCAATCGCCTGCGGCAGGCGCAGGGCCTGGGCTTCGAAAGCGCCGTGCAGGGTCTGCCCTTGCGGGTAGTCGCGGGCGGTGGCGTTGAAGCTGCGCAGCAGGTGTTCGCGTTCGCGGGCAGGCAGTACCGGCAACTGATGCAACGGCGTTTGCGGCGCGTGCTCAAGGGCCTCCACCAGTTGCTCCAGCGCACTGTGCATGGAGTCGCACAGGCGCTGCGCGCCGATGGATTCCAGCGCCAGTACCGTCAAGCCGAAGCCCGTACCGAGGTCATCCACACTCAAGGTCAGCGGGTAGTTGCTGCGTTCTTCGCCGCCGAGCAATTGCACGCCTTCCCAGATACCGTGGCCGTCGCGGGCCATTTCGCCCGGGGTGCTGTGGCGGTAGTTGAGCAAGGCACTGAACAACGGCATCGAGTTCGGCACGCCGCTGCACCGCTGGGCCAGCGCCAGGGATGCATGCTCATGGCCCAGCAAGGCACTGAGACGGGCGTGAGTCGCCTTGACGCCGGCACGTACCGCGTCGGCACCCACCTCCACCCGCAGCGGCAAGGTGTTGATGAACATGCCCAATGCCCGGTCGGCACCTTCGCCGGCTTGCATGCGGCCCATCAATACGGTGCCGAACACCACGTCCTGACGGCCCGACACCAGCCCGAGGACCTGGGCCCACGCGAGGTGCATCAGGCTCGCAGCGCTGACCCCCAGTTGCCGCGCCTGTTCACGAACCCGCAGCGCCAGCCCTGCATCGACGGGCAATTCGGCCTCTTCGATATCCCGGCCATCGCCCTGCACATCCTGCACGCCGAAGGGCAGCGTGGGCTCGTCGACATCGGCGAGCATTTCGCGGAAGAACTGCTCGTGTTCCTGGGCGCTGACACCCAGGCGCGCCTGGGCCACGTAGTGACGGAACGGTGCCGCGGCCGGCAAGTCATCGGCCTGGTTGAACAGGAACGCCCGCATTTCCTGGCCGACCACTTCCATGGCGGTGTGGTCCAGTGCCAGGTGATGGAACAGCAGGATCGCCGCGACCCGCTGGTTGGCCGGGTCCTGCGCATACACCATGCGCAGCAGCGGCGCTTGGGTGATATCCAGGCGATAGTGGCGGGCATCAAAACGCGCGTGCAGTTGTTCGATCACATCACCATCGGCCGGGTCCAGCGGGATGTTCTGCACCACCAGTTCGGCCTGGCGCCACACCACTTGCACCGGGCTGTCCAAGCCTTCCCACACCACGCTGGTGCGCAGGATATCGTGGCGCGCCACGACCTTTTGCAGCGCGCCCATGAAGGCCTGCAAACGCTCGACGCTGTCAAACGCCATGCGCGATTGCAGCAGGTAGGGGTCACCCTGTTCGGCGCTGATGTGGTGGTAGAGGATGCCTTCCTGCAACGGCGCCAGCGGGTAGATATCCTGCACATTGGCCGCACCGCCGGGCACCGTGGCCACTATGCGGTCGATGGCCGGCTGGTCCAGCTTGACCAGGGTCAGCATCGACGGCGCGATGTGCTCGCAGCCCGGCGCAATGCCGTTGGCCGGCACCACGATTTCCCGGCCACTGCCCACCGCCGCCGCCAGCGCCGCCAGGCTTGGCTGGTTGAACAGCACCCGCACATCGGCGCTCAGGCCCGCCTGGCGCATGCGCTCGATCAGGCTTACCGCCAGCAACGAATGGCCGCCGAGTTCAAAGAAGTGGTCAAAGCGCCCGACACGCTCGACCTTCAGCACGTCCTGCCAGATCTGCGCCAGCAGGGTTTCCACCTCGCCTTCGGGCGCTTCGAAACCACGGCTGAGCAGCGACGCCTGATCCGGCGCAGGCAGGCCCTTGCGGTCCAGCTTGCCATTCGCGGTCAGCGGCAACAGTTCCAACCAGACATAGGCCGACGGCACCATGTAGTCCGGCAGCCGGCTTTGCAGGTGCGCTCGCAACGCTTCAATACTCAGCGGCGCCTGGGCGGTGTAGTAAGCCACCAGGCGCTTGTCGCCGGGCTCATCTTCACGGGCCAGCACCACCGTGTCTTTCACGCCGGAATAGCTGGCGAGGCAGCTTTCGATTTCACCGGGCTCGATACGGAAACCCCGGATTTTCAGCTGATGGTCGTTGCGGCCCTGGTACAGCAAGGTGCCGTCCGCCTGCCAGCTCGCCAGGTCGCCGGTGCGGTACAGCAGCCCATCGCCGAACGGGTCGACGATAAATTTCTCGGCGGTCAATTGCGGCTGGTTCAGGTAACCCTTGGCCACACCCGCGCCACCGATGTACAGCTCGCCAACCACGCCCAGCGCCACCGGCTGCTGCCGTGCATCCAGCACGTAGGCACGGCTGTTGCCAATCGGTCGACCAATCGGAATACCGCCCTCACCCACCGACTTGATCTCGAAGGTGGTGGAAAACGTCGTGGCTTCGGTGGGGCCATAGCCATTCAGCAGGTGCTGCGGCGCGCCGTGCTCAAGCACCCGGGCGATCACCTGCGGGTCGAGCACATCGCCGCCGACGATCAGGTAGCGCAGTTGCCGGAACATCGGCATCAACCCGTCGGCGTACTGATGGAACAGCCCGGCGGTCATCCACAACACGCTGACGGATTGCTCCTGCAACAGGGCGCCAAACGCGGCCTGGGACAGCAACGTGGCATGCTCGACCACCACCACGCAGCCGCCGTTGAGCAACGGCGCCCACACATCGAGGGTGCTGGCGTCGAACGCCGGGTTCGAGGCGAAGGCCACCCGGTCGCGGTGATTGAAGTCGGCATAACCGTTGTTGATCACCAATCGAGAGACGGCGCGATGGGGCACCTGCACACCCTTGGGCGCGCCGGTTGAGCCGGAGGTGTACATGATGTACGCCACGCTTTCGGCAGACTGCGACAGGTTCGGATTATGGGCCGGCTGATTGTCGAGGTTCAGCCCGTCGAGATCACGCAGCACCTGCCCGGCGTGACTGTCCTGCACCATGAACGCCTGGCGTTCGTCCGGCGCATTGATGTCCAGCGGCACGTACACCGCCGCGCACTTGAGGATGGCCAACTGGCTGACCAGCAGGTCGATGGAACGTGGCAGCGCGATGGCCACGCTGTCGCCCGGTTTTACACCCTGGTCGATCAAATAATGGGCCAGGCGATTGGCCCGCAGGTTGAGTTCGCGGTACGTCAGCGACACGTCGCCGTGCACCACCGCCAGCGCGTCGGGGCTGGTCAGGACGCCGGCTTCGAAGATCCCGTGCACGGTGTGCGCAGCCGGGTAGGCGCGAGCAGTGGCGTTGAAATCCACCAGCACTTGATGCCGCTCGGCGGCTGGCAGGATCGACACTTGATGCAGCGGTGTGGTCGGCGCCTGTTGCAGTGCCGTGACCAGGTTGCGCAAGGCGCTGAGCATGTAGTCGCCGACGCGCTGCACATCCACCTCCGCCACGCCTTGCACGGTCAAGGCAAAGCCTGCGCCGAGGTCGTCGACGTTCAGCACCAGCGGGTAGTTGCTGCGCTCCTCGGAACTGAGGATTTCGATCCCGGCGTCGGCGAACGGGCTGGCGCCCGGCGCTTCACCCGGCGCGCTGTGGCGGTAGTTGAGCAAGGTGCTGAACAACGGCAGCGCACCGGACACGCCACTGCATCGCTGGGCCAGGGACAAGGACGCATGTTCATGCCCCAGCAACTGTGCCAGCCGCGCATGGGTGGCGCGCACGCCAGCCTGCACGCCCACCGCGCCGACACTGACCCGCAACGGCAAGGTATTGATGAACATTCCCAGCGCCCGGTCGGCGCCCTCGCCGCCGTGCAGCCGGCCCAGCAGCACGGTGCCGAAGACCACGTCGTCCTGGCCCGAGACCTGGCCGAGGACCTGGGCCCATGCCAGGTGCACCAGGCTTGCGGCACTCACCCCCAGTTGCCGGGCCTGCTCGCGAAGGCCCAGGCTGAGGGCCGGTTCCAATGCCACGTGCGCTTCGCGCACACCGCTGCCGTCGCGGTTCACGTCCTGCAAGCCGAAGGCCAGGGTCGGCTCGTCGATGTCGCCGAGCATTTCGCTGAAGAACGCCTCATGCTGCGCAGCGCTCACACCGAGGCGCGCCTGGGCCACGTAGTTGCGGTACTGCACGGCGTCGGGCAGCAAGCAGGTTTCGCCTGCAAGGCTCGCGCTTATTTCCTCCACCAGCACCTGCAACGCGGTGTGGTCCAGCAGGATGTGGTGCAGCAGCAGGATGCCGACGTAACGGCCGTGATCCTCGGCGTAGGCAAACCGCATCAACGAGGCGCGGGACAGGTCGAGGCGGTAGTGGCGTGGGTCGAAGCGTTCCTGCAGTTGCGCCAATACGGCACTGGAAGGATCGGCTTCAACCTGCTCAACCACCAGCAGCGCCTGGCGCAAGACCACCTGTACCGGCTCGTCCAGGCCTTCCCAGACAATCCCGGTACGCAGGATATCGTTGCGCTCGATGACACTTTGCAGCGCACGGATAAACGCCTCGACCGGCTCATGGCCGCTGAAGCTGAACTGCACCTGCAACACGTAGGGATCGCCTTCGGTGGTTGCCAGGTGGTGGTAGAGGATGCCGGCCTGCAACGGGGCCAGGCCGTAGATGTCCTGCACGTTGGCGATGCCGCCGGGGACACTGGCGATGATATGGTCGATGGCCTGCTGGTCGAGATTCACCAGCGGCAGCATGTCCGGGGTGATGTGCCGCGTCGCTTCGCCGATCAGGTTGGCCGGGACCTGCACTTCATGTTGCCCGCCCACCGCAGCGGCCAGCGCAGCCAGAGTCGGCTGGCCGAACAGCACCCGCACATCGGCGCTCAGCTCGAGCTGGCGCATGCGCTCGATCAGCTTGACCGCCAGCAACGAATGGCCGCCCAGCTCGAAAAAGTTGTCCTGGCGCCCGACCCGGTCGACCTTCAGCAGGTCTTGCCAGAGATTCGCGATCGCGGTTTCCACCGCGCCTTGTGGCGCTTCATAACCACGACGGGCCAGGGCATCGGCGTCCGGTGCCGGCAAGGCCTTGCGGTCGAGCTTGCCGTTGGTGGTAAGCGGGAACGCGTCGAGCAGCACAAAGGCGCTGGGCACCATGTACTCGGCGAGGGACAGCAGCAGGTGGTCACGCAGCTCAGCGGCAGTGGGCGTGTGTTCAGGCTGGGCAATCACGTAGGCCACCAGGCGCTTGTCGCCCGGTTCGTCTTCGCGGGCAATCACCACGGCTTCGCGCACACCTTCGCAGGTGGCCAGGCGTGCTTCGATTTCCCCCAGTTCGATACGGAAACCGCGAATCTTCACCTGGTCGTCGTTGCGCCCCAGGTACTCGACACTGCCGTCGGCCAGCATCCGGCCGAGGTCACCGGTCTTGTACAGGCGCAGGCCGGTTGCGGGATCCGTCAGAAAACGTTCGGCCGTCAGCTCATCGCGGTTGAGATAACCCCGCGCCACGCCGGCACCGCCGACGTACAACTCCCCGACTACGCCGCTCGGCACCGGTTCGCGGCGGGCGTCCAGCACATACAGTTGCAAGTCGGGAATGCGCACGCCAATCGGGCTCACGCCCACCCGCTGTGCATCCGCCGCCTCCAGGGCACGGTAGGTCACATGCACGGTGGTTTCGGTGATGCCATACATGTTGACCAACCGCGTACCGGCGTTGGTCACCCGGGCGTACCACGGCTTGAGAATCCCCGGTTCCAGGGCTTCACCGCCGAAGATCACCTGGCGCAGCGAGTGCAGTTGCTGGCTGCGGCCCTGCGCCGCGATCAACTGGCGGAACGCGCTCGGGGTCTGGTTGAGAATACTGACGCCGGCTTCGCACAGCAGTGCGTAACACTCGTCCGGCGAGCGGCTGACCAGCTGCGGCACCACCAGCAACTGCCCGCCATGCATCAGCGCGCCCCAGATCTCCCACACCGAGAAGTCGAAGGCAAACGAGTGGAACAGCGCCCAGGTGTCATTGGCGTTGAACTTGAACCAGTGCTCGGTGGCGCTGAACAGTCGCGCGACGTTGCGGTGTTCGATCATCACGCCCTTGGGCAGGCCGGTGGAGCCGGAGGTGTAGATCACATAGGCAAGGCTGGACGCGCTGATTGCAACGTTGGGGTTGACGATGGGCTCGTGCTGCAGGCTGTTGAGGTCGATCGACGTGACGTCGCCCACCAGGTGGCGGGTGTCGTCCTGCACCAGCACCGCCAGCGGCGCGCTGTCTTTCAGGGTGTAGGCGATACGGTCCAGCGGGTAGGCAGGATCGATCGGAACATAACCCGCCCCAGCCTTGAGAATCCCCAGCAGGCCAATGATCATTTCCAGCCCGCGTTCGACACAGATCGCCACCCGGTCATCGGGGCGGATGCCATGCTTGAGCAGGCAATGCGCAACCTGGTTGGCGCGCTCGTTCAGCTCGCGGTAGCTCAGGTGTTCGTGTTCAAAGCGCAGCGCGATGGCTTCGGGATGGCTGGCGACATGAGCTTCGACTTGCTGGTGGATCAGGGCTGAATCGGCGTAGTGCTGGGTGCTGGCGTTAAGGCCATGCAGCAGATGCTGGCGTTCGGCGGCAGGCAGGATGCCCAGGTTGTGCAACGGTGCATCTGGCGTTTGTTCCAGGGCCAGCACCAGGTTTTCCAGGCCGGTGTGCAGGTAACCGGCAATGCGCGTCGCGCCGATGGAGGCGTCCACCATCACGGTAAAGGCAAAGCCTTCGCCCAGGTCATCGACGTTGACCGTCAGCGGGTAGTTGGTGCGTTCTTCGGCGCCCAACACCTGGATGCCTTCGGCGATGTCGATCACCGCCTGGGTGTCCGAGGCATCGCTGTGACGGTAATTGAGGATGGCACTGAACAACGGCGTGGGTGCGGCCACACCGCTGCAACGCTGGGCCAGGGCCAGGGAGGCGTGTTCGTGATCGAGCAGTTCGGTCAGGCGTTTATGGGTGGTTTGTACGCCCTCGCGCACGCTTTGTTCGCCTACATCTACCCGTAGCGGCAGGGTGTTGATGAACATGCCCAGGGCCTGGTCGGAGCCCTCGCCTGCGCCCATGCGGCCGAGCATCACGCTGCCAAATACCACGGCTTCGCGAGCCGAGACCTTGCCCAGCACCTGGGCCAGCGCCAGGTGCATCACACTGGCGGGACTGACACCCAACGGTCTCGCCTGGGCCCTTAGACGGCGACTTAGATCGCCGTCGACGGCAATGCGGGTTTCGTCGATGCCATGCCCGTCACCCTGCACATCCTGCAGGCCGAACGGCAGGGTTGGCTCGTCGATATCGGCCAGCATCTCGCGGAAGAACGCTTCGTGAGCCTGTTCGCTGACGCCATGGCGGACCTGGGCGATGTAGTTGCGAAACGGCACCGGTGCACTGGCGTGTTCGGTCTGGCCGGCGAGGTGCAGCTGGATCTCCCGGCGCACTACGTCGAGGGCGGTGTGGTCGAGGATAGTGTGGTGGAACAGCAGCATGGCGACCACACGCTGGTTGCGCGGGTCTTCGGCGAACACCAGGCGCAGCAGCGGTGCCTGGCCGAGGTCCATGCGGTAGTTGCGGGCGTCGTAGAGGGCTTGCAGTTGGGTCAGTACATCGCCGTCGAGGCGGGCTTCTTCGCAGGCCAGCGAGGCCTTGCGCCAGACCACTTGCAGGGATTCGTCGAGGCGATCCCAGGCCATCGAGGTGCGCAGGATATCGTGGCGGTCGATGACCCATTGCAAGGCCTGGGCGAAGGTTTCAAGACGGGCACGGCTGTCGAACACGAACTGCGCGTGCAGCACGTAGGGGTCGCCCTGGTGCGCTGACAGATGGTGGTAGAGCATGCCTTCCTGGAGGGGTGCCAGAGGGTAGATATCCTGCACATTCGCCGCCCCGCCGGGGATCGCGGCGACGATGCGGTCGATGGCGGGTTGGTCGAGGTTGACCAGGGGCAGCATGTCCGGGGTGATGCGATAGGCCGGGCTGAGCCAGTCGCCGCCGTGTTGGGCGACGAGGTCGAGCAGTTGGGGTTTGTGGGCGATCAGTTGGTCCCATAGGGCGTCATCCAGCGCGTCGTCGTCACCCAGGATGATCAGGTCGCCTTCGTCCATTTGCAGGCGGATCGGGTGGGTGGAAAGAGCTGCCAGTAATTTGCTGAACTGCATGGGGTAACCTGCTTTTTTGAGTCGGATACGGTTGAGGAGAAAGTCCGTTTTCAGCTGTCGCGTAAGTGCCTGGGAGGCCCGGTTTAAAGCGCGGGCGCAGTCGTGGGCCGGGAGGCTTCCCGCAGGGTTGGGAAATTAGAGGATTCGGGGGGTGGGGGGTGACATGGGAAGCGGGGACAAAGCGGCTGGCGTGGGGGAACTTTCGTATTTGTTGGATGGGGGGCATATCCGTTATTTGGGTGATGGCTTCGATTGGTTCCGCTCTTACAGCGGCTCACTTTTGAATAGCGCAAAAGTAAGCAAAACGCTCTTGCCCCACCACTCGGCACCTCGCCTAGGCTCGGTGTGCCCTCACTCCGGCTTTGGACCGTGGGCCGCCGTCATGGGCCATCCTTGGCCCAGGACGGCTAACCCGGCGTCCTGCCGGGTTACCCACGCTCCAAAGCCTGCGTTCGGCCAGCGTGGTTTAACGGGGCGCCTAAGATCAAGATCAAA
>NZ_JACAPH010000038.1:0-17809 GCF_013385805.1 Pseudomonas sp. C6002
GCCAAGGATGGCCCATGACGGCGGCCCACGGTCCAAAGCCGGAGTGAGGGCACTCCGAGCCTAAGCGAGGAGCCGAGTGGTGGGGCAAGAGCGTTTTGCTTACTTTTGCGCTTTTCAAAAGTGAGCCGCTGTAAGAGCGGAACCATAAGCGGCCGTTACCGCAGCAACAGATATGTCCACCACACCCGCCACCACCGATCAAACACCCCTTGCGACCCCCCAGTTTCTTTGCTAGCTTCTTACAAAATGTTAACGATAACATTTGCTCTAAAAATAAAAACAAAACAGAGATCCCCACCATGAAAATGCTTCCGAAAACCCTGTGTTTGTTGGCTCTGAGCATCAATCTTGGCACCGCTGGCCTGGCACTGGCCGACACTAAACCCGCCCCCATCCGCATCGGCGCGTCCTTCCAGGAAATCAACAACCCTTACTTCGTCACCATGAAAGACGCCCTGCAGGAAGCCGGGGCGACCATCGGTGCGCAGTTGATCATCACCGACGCCCGCCACGACGTGTCCAAACAGGTCAGCGACGTTGAAGACATGCTGCAAAAAGGCATCGACATCCTGCTGATCAACCCCACTGACTCCGTCGGCGTGCAATCAGCCGTCAAATCCGCCCACGCCGCCGGCGTAGTCGTGGTCGCCGTCGACGCCCAGGCCGAAGGCCCACTGGACTCCTTCGTCGGCTCGAAGAACTTCGACGCCGGCTTCCAGGCCTGCGAATACCTGGCCAAAAACATCGGGGACAAGGGCAATATCGCCATCCTCGACGGCATCGCCGTGGTACCGATCCTGGAGCGCGTGCGCGGTTGCAAGGAGGCCGTGGCCAAGCACCCGGACATCAAGATCGTGAGCATCCAGAACGGCAAGCAGGAACGTGACCAGGCGCTGACCGTCACCGAAAACATGCTGCAGGCCCAGCCCACCCTCAAGGGCATTTTCAGCGTCAATGACAACGGCTCCCTCGGCGCACTCTCGGCCATCGAAGCCAGTGGCCTGGATGTCAAGCTGGTGAGCGTCGACGGCGCGCCGGAAGCGATCAAGGCCATCCAGAAACCCGGCAGCAAATTCATCGCCACCTCCGCGCAATACCCCCGTGACCAGATCCGCCTGGCCCTGGGCATCGCCCTGGCCAAGAAGTGGGGCTCGCAAGTGCCGGCCACAATCCCGGTGGACATCACCCTGATTGACCAGGCCAAGGCCAAGGATTTCAGTTGGTAAAACACCCAGGCCCCACGCCAGGCGTGGGGCACAGGTCATCCATCTGAATATGAGGTCGGCGGTATGAGCAGTCTTCTGAAACTGGAAAATATCTGTAAGCGCTACCCGGGGGTGCAAGCCCTCAAGGCGATCAACCTGGAAGTGCAGCGCGGCGAGATTCATGCCTTGCTCGGGGAAAACGGTGCAGGCAAATCGACCTTGATGAAGATCCTTGGCGGGGTCGAGCACCAGGACGAAGGGCAGATCCTGATCGACGGTGAGGCTCGGCAGTTCGCGACGTATCGTGATGCGATTGCCGCCGGCATCGGCATTGTGTTCCAGGAATTCAGCCTGATTCCCTACCTCACGGCGGTGGAAAATATCTTCCTCGGCCATGAGCTGAGCAACCGTTTTGGCCTGTTGCGCAAGCGCGAAATGGTCGAGGCCAGCGAGGCGTTGTTCAAGCGCCTCGGTGTCAGTATTGACCTGCAATGCGCGGTCAGGCACCTGAGCGTGGCCGAGCAGCAATTCGTCGAGATCGCCAAGGCCCTGGCCCTGGACGCTCGGCTGCTGGTGCTCGACGAACCCACCGCCACCCTCACGCCGAGCGAAGCCGAGCTGCTGTTCGAAATCATGCGTGAACTCAAGCGCCAGGGGGTGGCGGTGATTTTTATCTCCCACCACCTGGAGGAGATTTTCCAGGTCTGCGACCGCATCAGCGTGCTGCGCGACGGCGGCAATGTGGGCGTCACCGATGTGGCCGACAGCGATATCGACCGCTTGGTGGAAATGATGGTCGGGCGGCGCCTGGAGTGCAGTTTTCCGCCCAAGCCCACCGCCGCACGCGGGCCGCTGCTGCTGGAGGTCAAGGACATCCAGTTGGTGCGCAACGGCCCCCATAACCACTTTGAATTGCACAAGGGCGAGATTCTCGGCTTTGCCGGCCTGGTGGGTTCCGGGCGTACCGAATTGGCGCTGGGCATGATGGGCGCGCTGCCGTCGGTGAGCAAAGACGTGTGGCTGCGGGGTGAACAAATCACCCTCGACGACCCGGCCCAGGCCTTGGCCCATGGCATCGGCCTGCTGCCGGAAAGCCGCAAGACCGAAGGGCTGATCACCGATTTCAGCATTCGCGAAAACATCTCGCTCAACAACCTGCCCAAATACCAGAACGCCAGCGGCCTGATCGACAAGGACAAGGAATGCGCCAGCGTTGAAGCGCTGATGCGCCAGCTGTCGATCAAGGCCCCCAGCGGCGAGAGCCGGGTGTTCAACCTCAGCGGCGGCAACCAGCAGAAAGTCGTGATTGCCCGCTGGATCAACCATCACTGCGACGTGCTGGTGTTCGACGAACCCACCCGTGGCATCGACGTCGGTGCCAAGGCGCAGATCTACGCACTGATGCGCAGCCTCACCGAACAGGGCTACGCAATCATCATGATTTCCTCGGAACTGCCGGAAGTCATCGGCATGTGCGACCGCGTCGCGGTGTTCCACAAGGGCGCCATCGTCAAGGTACTGGAAGCGTCTGCCGTCAATCCTCAAGAGGTCATGCGCCATGCAACAGGGGGCTCAAGTGAATACGTCCATTAATGCCGTGGGGCCTGGCCGGCTGCGCCTGAACCTGGCGCGGTTGATCCGCTCACCGGCGTTTTATCCCTTTGTCGGGCTGCTGGTGGTGACGTTGGTGATGATCTTCGCCAGCGATAACTTCCTGACGGCCAACAACTTGTCGAACATCGCGCGCCAGGTGTCGATCAACGCGATTATCGCGGTGGGCATGACCTGCGTGATTCTCACCGGCGGCATCGATTTGTCGGTGGGGCCGGTGATGGCGTTGTCCGGCACCTTGACCGCCGGCTTGATGGTCGCAGGCTTGCCGCCGGGCCTGGCGATTGGCGCCGGGATGCTGGTCGGCGTGGCGTTCGGCATCGGCAATGGCCTGTTCGTCGCCTACCTGCACATGCCGCCGATCATCGTCACCCTGGCGACCATGGGCATCGCCCGCGGGTTCGGCCTGATGTACACCGACGGCTATCCGATTTCCGGTTTGCCGGAGTGGTTCGGCTTCTTTGGCCGCGAAAGCCTGTTCGGCATTTCGGTGCCGATCCTGATCATGTTGGTGACGTACCTGGCGGCCTATGTGCTGCTGCAACACACCCGCATCGGCCGCTATATCTACGCGATCGGCGGCAACGAGGAAGCGGTACGCCTGTCCGGCGTGCGGGCGGCGCGCTTCAAATTGCTTGTGTATGGCATCAGCGGTTTGACCGCCGCGATTGCCGGGCTGGTGCTGACCTCACGCTTGATGAGCGGCCAGCCGAATGCCGGGGTGTCGTTCGAACTCGATGCGATTGCCGCGGTGGTCCTGGGCGGCGCCTCGATTGCCGGTGGGCGCGGGGTAATCGTCGGCACCTTGCTCGGCGCCATGCTGCTGGGGGTGTTGAACAACGGCTTGAACATGCTCGGGGTCTCGCCCTATGTCCAGAGCGTGATCAAGGGCGGGATCATTTTGCTGGCGATCTTCATCAGCCGTCAGCGCCACAAGTAAACCGGTTATCTCCACGCGGCCATGGTGGCCGCGATGGGTTCTCTCATGCTCAAGAAAGGTCCGCACATCATGGAAAAGCACAACCAAATGCAAGCCGTCGTCTGCCACGGCCCGAAAGACTACCGCCTGGAACGCATCAGCAAACCCCAGGCGCGGGTCAATGAACTGGTGATTCGCATCGCCGCCTGCGGCATCTGCGCCAGTGACTGCAAATGCCACTCGGGCGCCGCGATGTTCTGGGGCGGCGACAACCCGTGGGTCAAGGCGCCGGTGGTGCCGGGGCATGAGTTCTTTGGCTACGTGGTGGAAGCGGGCGAGGGCGCCGAGGAGCACTTTGAGGTGAAGGTCGGCGACAAGGTGATCGCCGAGCAGATCGTGCCATGTGGCAAGTGCCGCTTCTGCAAGTCCGGCAAGTACTGGATGTGCGAGGTGCACAACATCTTCGGCTTCCAGCGTGAAGTCGCCGAGGGTGGCATGGCCCAGTACATGCGTATTCCCAAGACTGCCATCGTGCACAAGATTCCGGAGTCGGTGTCCCTGGAAGATTCGGCGCTGATCGAGCCGATGTCCTGCGCGATTCACACCGTCAACCGCGGTGAGATCCAGCTGGATGACGTGCTGGTTATTGCTGGTGCCGGCACCCTGGGCCTGTGCATGGTGCAGGTGGCAGCGCTAAAAACGCCGAAGAAACTGGTGGTGATCGACATGGTCGACGAGCGCCTGGAACTGGCGAAGCAGTACGGTGCCGACGTGGTGATCAACCCGTCCCGGGATAACGCCCGGGAGATCATCAATAGCCTGACCGACAACTACGGCTGCGACGTGTACATCGAAACCACCGGCGTACCGGCGGGCGTTACCCAGGGCCTGGATCTGATTCGCAAGCTCGGCCGGTTTGTCGAGTTCAGCGTGTTTGGCGCCGAGACCAGCGCCGACTGGTCGATCATCGGCGACCGCAAGGAGCTGGACGTACGCGGTGCGCACCTGGGGCCGTATTGCTACCCGGTGGCCATCGACTTGTTCGAGCGTGGCCTGGTGACGTCCAAGGGCATCGTGACCCATGACTTCGGGCTGGACAGCTGGGCCGAAGCGTTTGAGCTGGCCAACTCGACCAAGTCGATCAAGGTGCTGCTGAAGCCGGTGCTCTGACATGAACTACGTAATGGGTGTGGACATCGGTACGCAAAGCACCAAGGCGCTGCTGGTGGATGCGGACGGCCTGATCATTGCCCAGCACAGCCAGGGGTATCGCGTGGATACCCCGAAAGTGCGCTGGGCCGAGCAGTGGCCGCAGGTCTGGCTGGATGCGGTGGAGGCCTGCGTCGCCCAGTGCATGGCGAAGGCCGGCGTGGCGAAAGAGCAGGTCAAGGCGCTGTGCATCAGCAGCCTGTATGGCGGCTCCGGAATTGCTGTGGACGAGCAGATCACGCCGCTGCACCCGTGCCTGATCTGGATGGACCGGCGCGCGGGCGAGCAAGTGGAGTGGGTGCGCGAGCATGTGGACCTGGAGCGGCTGTTTGCGGTCACCGGCAACTCGGTGGACAGCTACTACGGTTTCACCAAGATGCTCTGGCTCAAGCAGCACCAGCCGCAGGTGTGGGCCAACACCCGCTACCTGCTGCCGCCCAACAGCTACATCAACTGGTGCCTGACCGGGGAGTTGGCGGTGGACCACAGCAGCGCCGGCAATATCGGTGGCGTCTACGATGTGGCCCGGCGCGGCTGGTCGGCCGAGATGCTGGCGGCGCTTGGGATTCCGTTGGCGATGATGCCGGAGCGTTTGCTGTATTCCGGTGAAGTGGTCGGTGGTTTGCTGGAGGAATGGGCCCGGCGGCTGGGCTTGCAGGCCGGCACGCCGATCCTGGCCGGGGGCGTGGATGCGGCCATGGCCACATTGGCGGCCGGGGTGACGCGGCCGGGCAATCACGTGGCGATGATTGGCACCAGCATGTGCTGGGGTTATCTCAATCAGCAGGTGGATGCGCGCCATGGCCTGGTGAGCATGCCCCACGTCTATAACGGCCATCAGGACCTGTACATCTTCGGTGGTGCGATCACCGCCGGGGCGTCGGTGAGCTGGTTTCGCGAACAGTTCTGCCAGGCTGAGGAGCAGCAGGCGAAAGAGACTGGCCAGGACAGTTTGTGGCTGCTGGAGCAGAGCGCCGCAAAGATCCCGGCAGGCAGCGAAGGGCTGTTGTTCCTGCCGTATCTCATGGGCGAACGCAGCCCGGTGTGGGATGACCGGGCCAGCGGCAGCTTTGTCGGGCTGAACCTGTATCACAGCCGGATCCACCTGTACCGCGCGGTGCTCGAAGGGGTGAGTTTTGCCCTGCGGCACAATATCGAAGCGGGCACCCGTGGGGCGCATTCCCTTGATCCACGGCTGATTGTGGTGGGTGGGGCGAGCCATTCGGATTTGTGGATGCAGATTATTGCGGACATCACCCACTTCCCGGTCTACACCATTGTGCAAGAGGTGGAGGCGGCCTTGGGCGCGGCGTTGTTGGCGGCCCATGCGGTGGGGGTGGTGGATGACCGGCAGATGGAGAAAGGTTGGGTGCAGTTGGAGCTGCGGGCGGAGCCGGCGGCGGGGAATGTCGGGGTGTATGACCGGGCGTTTGCCAGCTATCTGGAGCTGTATCCGGCCTTGAAACCGGTGATGCACAGCTTGCAATTGAATTAAGCGAACACTGATCCAAATGTGGGAGCGGGCTTGCTCGCGAATACGGTGTATCAGTGCCGGATTTATTGCCTGACCCACCGCATTCGCGAGCAAGCCCGCTCCCACATGGGATCTCCATCGTTTTAGAGATCGTGAACCATGAACGCTATTTTTGACTTCACCAAGCAGCGCATCCTCGTCACCGGCGCCAGCAGCGGCATCGGCCGGGAAATTGCCCTCCAACTGATCGCCAGCGGCGCCGAGGTTTTCGCCCTGGGCCGCGACGCTCAGGCCCTGGCCCAGCTCGGTTGCGAAACCCTGTGCCTGGACATCGCCAACAGCGCCGCCCTGGACCTGGCCCTGCAAGGCCTGCCGCCGATGCATGGACTGGTCAACTGCGCCGGCATTTCCCGCCTGGAACCCGCCGCGGCCATCAGCGCCGAAGCCTTCGACCAGGTGATGAACGTCAACGCCCGCGCTGCGGCCCAGGTTGCCAGCCGTATCGCCGCTGCAATGATTGAAGCGAAGATTCCCGGCAGCATCGTCAACGTCTCAAGCCAGGCCTCACTGGTAGCCCTGGACGATCACCTCGGCTACTGCGCCTCCAAGGCCGCACTGGACGCCATCACCCGTGTGCAATGCGCGGAATGGGGCCGCTTCGGGATTCGCGTCAACAGCGTCAACCCCACCGTCACCCTCACGCCCATGGCACAGATGGCCTGGTCGGCGCCCGCCAAGCGCGACCCGGCATTGGCGGCGATTCCCCTGGGGCGATTTGCCGAAACGGCGGAAGTGGCACTGCCGGTGTTGTTCCTGCTGAGCGATGCCGCCAGCATGATCAGCGGCGTCAGCCTGCCGATCGACGGCGGCTACACCAGCCGCTAGCCGTTCTCCAGCTTGCCGGCGATCACCACCTTGTCCCGCGGTTTGTGCGGGTCTTCGAGACGGTCCAGCAGCAGCCGCACCGCGCTGCTGCCGGCCAGTGAGGCGTCGTGGGCCACGCAGGCGATCGGCACGCCGAAGATATCGGCAAAGGGCAGGCGGTCGATGCCGCAGATGGTCAGGCTGTCGTGTGGGATGTTGTGCATGCGCAACGCGCGCAAGGCACCAAGGGTGATCAACTGGTTGAAGCCCATGATCGCGTCCGGCGCCGAGTGTTCGGCCAGGTAGTCGAGGGTGTGCAGGTAGGAGGGCATCAGCGTGTAGTCACCGGCACACACTTCAACGTGCACCTGAGGGTGCTCGGCCAGGACTTCTTTCAGGCCCTTGAGGCGTTCCATGGTGATGCGCGAATGCTCGGGCCCGGTCAGCACCAGCAGGCGCTTGAGGTTCGGGGTTTGCCGCACCAGGTACTGCGCCGCCTCGATGCCGCTGTGATAGTTGTCCAGCACCACGCGGCTGAACGGGCTGTCGTGGATCGTGCGATCGAGCAGCACCACCGGCGTCTTGCCGTTACCCAGGCGCTCCAGATAGTCCGGCTGGTAGCTGGGCTCGTCGGAGACCGGCGACAGGATGATCCCCGCCACGCGGTAGCCCAGCAGCGTGTCGACTGCCTTGCTTTCCAGCTCTTCCAGTTCGTCGGTGTCCACCAGCATGATGGTGTAGCCGTGCTTTTTCGCCTCGCGGGAAATCGCCTTGATCATCTCGCTGTAGAAGGGGTTGTCGACCGAGGCGGTGATCACGCCGATGATCAGGCTTTCACTGCGCTTGAGCCCGCGGGCAAAGGCGTTGGGCACATAGTCCAGCTCCCGCGCCACTTCGAGAATCCGCGCCAGGGTGGCGGGCTTGACCAGGTCGGGTTTGCTCAGCGCCCGGGACACCGTGATGGTGGTCATGTTGACCCGTTTGGCGATGTCGCTGATGGTGACGGACTTTTTCTTGTTCATCGGCAGGGGGGAACCAGGAGAAAACAACCTGAGGCTACCATGGGCACGGCTTCAAATCACCGGATCCCAGCGCTGCGACCAATCCTTTTCCGCCTCCACCACCGCCCGCAGCAAGGCCAGTGCCTGCTGCAAAACCGCCGAGTCGCGCTCGCGGGAATACACCAGGTACGTCGGGAAGCTGAACTCCGGCGCCTTGGGCACCCGTTCCATCACACCGCTGTCGAGGTAGCTCTGTACCACCCGCGTGCGGAAATACCCGGCACCGCCGTTTTCCAGGATGTACTGCAACGCCAGTGGCCCCAGATTGAAACTCAGGGCTGCGCGGGCCTTGTCCGGCAGTGCGGCGTCGTGCTGCTGGCGAAAGCCCTGGCCCCAGTCGATATACACGTAGGGCTCGGGCCGGGCGGCCAGTTGCACCAGGATCAGTTTTTCTTCCAGCACCTGCTCCACCTGCAACCCCGGCCAGTATTGCGGCTGGAACACCAAGGCGGCGTCCAGCACCCCCAGCTCCAGTTGGCGCAACAGGTACTCGCCTTCGCGAATCTCGGTGCGCAAGGCATGACCGGGGATGTGTTCACGCAAGGCCTGGGCCCAGCCGAGCATCAGCGGGTTGCACAGGCTGACTTCGCCACCGATGTGCAGCACGTTGCGGTAGCCGTCGGGTAATGGCAGGTCGCGGCGTGCCGCTTCCCAGGTCTGGACAAGCTGGTTGGCGTAGACCACGAACGCCTCGCCGTCCGGGGTCAGGCGGGCACCGGCGCGGTTGCGCACGAACAGGGTGCTGTTGAGCTGGCTTTCGAGGTTTTTGACCCGGGCGGTGATTGCCGTCTGGGTGACGTGCAGTTTCTCGGCCGCCGCGGCGAGGCTGCCGCAGCGGGTGATTTCGAGGAAGGTGCGTGCCAGTTCGATGTCCATAAGGGCCCCTTGGAGAATAGGGGTCATTGTAGGGGCTGATGACTGGAATGCGGGCAAAAAATGTGGGAGCGGGCTTGCTCGCGAAGGCGGTGTGTCAGTCAAGATATCCGGTGACTGACACACCGCCTTCGCGAGCAAGCCCGCTCCCACAGTTTGATTGTATTTCAGGTTGGGGTTTTGGGTGTTTGCAGGTGCTGGGTCGGGAAAGCCCTGGCATAAACCTGGCAAACCTTCAGCACCTGCTCATCCGCAAACCGCGCCCCCACCACATGCAGCCCCACCGGCAACCCATTGGCCGCCAACCCGCACGGCACCGACGCCGCCGGTTGCTGGGTCAGGTTGAAGGGATAGGTAAACGGCGTCCACTCCATCCATTCCCCTAGTCCCGAACCCGGCGGCACATTGTGCCCGGCCTCGAACGCGGTGATCGGCATCATCGGCGAAACCAGCACATCGTAATGCTCATGGAATGCCGCCATGCGCGCCACGAGCGCTGCCCGTGCTTCCAGCGCAGCGCTGTAATCGCTGAGGCTGATCTGTTCGCCCAGTCGGGCAATGCGCAGCAACCCCGGGTCCATCAATTGCCGCTGGGCATCGCTCAACGGCCCGGCCAGGCGTGCTGCACCGGCAAACCATAAAGTATTGAACACCTCCAGGGGATCACTGAACCCCGGATCAATCTGTTCAACCTGCGCGCCCAGCTGCACCAGGCCTTCTATCGCCTGGGCGACCACCCTGGCCACTTGCGGGTCCACATCGACATAACCGAAGTTCGGGCTATAGGCGATACGCAGCCCCTTCAAATCAGCCCCGGCGTGCAACCATGGCGTGGTCCGGGGCGCGCCGATCAAACCATCCCGCGCATCCGGCTGGGCGATGGTTTGCAGCATCAGCACCGAGTCTTCCACGGTGCGGGTCATCGGCCCCAGGTGCGACAGAATCGTCATCGAACTGGCCGGCCATTGCGGCACATAACCGAAGGTCGGCTTGATGCCGAAGGTACCGGTGAAGGCACAGGGGATCCGGATCGAGCCGCCGGCATCGCTGCCCTGGTGCAGCACGCCGAGGTTCAAGGCCGCCGCCGCACCGGCACCACCGGACGAACCGCCCGCCGTCATGCGCGTGTCCCACGGGTTGCGGGTAATGCCATACAGCGGGTTATCGGTGACGCCTTTCCAGCCGAATTCCGGTGTGGTGGTCTTGCCCAGCAATACCGCGCCGGCCTTGCGCATGAAGGCCGAGAAGGGCGCATCCACATCCCATCGACCCTCGGTGGATGTGGTACGCGAACCCTTGCGCGTCGGCATGCCGATGGTCTGCGTCAGGTCCTTGATGGACGCGGGCACCCCGTCCAGGGCCCCGCACGGCTGGCCTTTGAGCCAGCGCTGTTCCGAATCCCGCGCCGCCTTCAAGGCGCCTTCCGGGTCGACGTGGCAGTAGGCGTTGACCGCCGGGTTGTAGCGTTCGATCCGCAGCAATGCGTCTTCGGTGACCTCCACCGGCGACAGGCTTTTATCCCGATAGCGGGCCAGCAGCTCAACTGCGGTCAGGTTGGCGATATCCGTCATGCCGCTTTACCTCCTTGCGCCGCGTTGACCATGGCCCGCAGCAACACCGCGCAGCCCGCCGCCAGGTCATCCGGCGCGGCGTTCTCGATTTCGTTATGGCTGATGCCGCCTTCGCACGGCACAAAGATCATTCCGGCCGGGCCCAGTTCGGCGACGAAGATCGCGTCATGCCCGGCGCCGCTGACGATGTCCATATGGCTCAGGCCCAGGCTGCTCGCGCCATCACGCACGGCGTTGACACAGGCAGGGTTGAAATCCAGCGGCGGGAAGTCGGCAGTGGGTGTCAGCTCAAAGCTCAAGCCGTGTTGCTCGGCGGTGGCTTCGATCACCTGGCGCACTTCGTCGACCATCGCTTGCAGCTTGTCGGCGTGCAGGTGGCGCAGGTCGATGGTCATGTGCACCTGGCCGGGAATCACGTTGCGTGAGCCGGGATGCAGGCTCAGGCAACCGACGGTGCCGCAGGCGTGGGGTTGTTGTTCGTGGGCGATGCGATTCACCGCGCTGACCACTTGCGCCGCGCCTACCAGTGCGTCCTTGCGCAGGTGCATTGGCGTCGGGCCCGCGTGGGCTTCGACGCCGGTGAGGGTCAGGTCGAACCACTTCTGGCCCAGGCAGCCCATGACCACGCCGATGGTGGTGGCCTGGTCTTCCAGCACCGGACCCTGCTCGATATGCGCCTCGAAATAGGCGCCCACCGGGTGGCCCAGCACGGCGCGGGAACCGGCATAGCCGATGCGCTGCAATTCAGCGCCCACCGACAGCCCTTGCTCGTCCTGCTTGTCGAGGGTTTCCTGCAGGTCGAACTTACCGGCGAACACCCCGGAACCCATCATGCACGGCGGGAATCGCGAGCCTTCTTCGTTGGTCCACACCACCACTTCAATTGGCGCTTCGGTCTCGATGTTCAAATCATTGAGGGTGCGGATCACCTCCAGGCCAGCCATCACGCCGTAGCAACCGTCGAACTTGCCGCCGGTAGGCTGGGTGTCGATATGGCTGCCGGTCATCACCGGCTCCAGTGCCGGATTACGCCCGGCACGGCGGGCAAAGATATTGCCGATGGCGTCGACGCTGACGCTGCATCCGGCGGCTTCGCACCATTGCACGAACAGGTCGCGGGCCTGGCGGTCGAGGTCGGTGAGGGCCAGGCGGCACACGCCGCCCTTGGGTGTGGCGCCGAGGCGGGCGAGGTCCATCAGCGATTGCCACAGGCGCTCGCGGTTGATCAGCGGGGCGTTGCTCTGGAGCGGTTGCGCAAAACTATTCATCAGCAATCTCCGGTCAGGCACTCAGGGCCAGGTAACGGTTCTTGATCGTCGGGTCGGCGCGGAAGGCTTCGGCACTGCCTTCGTACACCACGCGGCCCTGTTCGAGGACGTAATGGCGGTCGGCGAGCTTGTCGCAGACCATCAGGTTCTGTTCCACCAGCAGCACCGGCAGGCCGTCTTCCTTGACCTTGCGCAGGATCTTCACCAGCTCGTCGACGATCACCGGCGCGAGGCCTTCGGTGGGCTCATCGAGGATCAGCAGCTTGGGATCGTTGAGCAGCGCGCGGGCGATGGCGAGCATCTGTTGCTCACCGCCGGACAGCGCGTGGCCGGCGTTTTTGCGGCGTTCCTTGAGGCGCGGGAACATGCCGTACACGTCTTCCATCTGCCAGCGGCTGGTCTTGCGCACGGCAATGCGCAGGTTTTCCTCCACCGTGAGCAGGCGGAAAATCCCGCGGTTCTCCGGCACCAGCGCCAGGCCCTGGCGGGCGATTTCGAAGATTTTCTGCCCCACCAGCGGCTGGCCGTTGAAGTGAATCTGGCCCTGGCGCGGGCAGATAATCCCGAGGATGCTGCGCAGGGTGGTGGTCTTGCCGGCGCCGTTGCGCCCCAGCAGGGTCACCAGTTCGCCAGGGTTGACGGTCAGGGACACGCCTTCAAGGACGTGGCTCTTGTCGTAGTAGGAATGGATATTGTCGACGGTCAGCATCAGGCGGCTTCTCCCAGGTAGGCGGTGCGCACGCGCTCGTCGGCGCGCACGAATTCCGGTGTGCCTTCCACCAGGATCTGGCCGTGGCTCATCACGGTGATGCGTTGGCTGATGGACATGACGATGCTCATGTTGTGCTCGATCAGCAGCACGGTATGGTCGCGGCCGAGGTCGCTGATCAGTTGGGTCATGATCGGGATGTCGTCGATGCCCATGCCCGAGGTGGGTTCGTCGAGCATCAGCAGCTTGGGTCTGGAGCAGATCGACATGCCGACTTCCAGCACCCGCTGCTGACCGTGGGACAACTCGCCGGCCAGGGTGTCGGCGCGGGCGGTGAGTTGCAGGCGTTCCAGCACCTGGTCGGCCATTTCCAGGTGTTCGCGCTTGCTGTCGACCCGGCGCCAGAAGTTCAGGGCGCGGGCTCCGTCGCGGCCCTGGGCGGCCAGGCGCAGGTTCTCGCGCACGCTGAGGTTCTGGAACAGGCTGGTGAGCTGGAACGAGCGGGCCATGCCCAGGCCGACGCGGCCGTGGGCCGGTTTGCGCATCAGGTTCTTGCCGTCGAAATGAATTGCCCCGGCGGTGGCCTGGCGTTCGCCGGTCAGGCAGTGGAACAGACTGGTCTTGCCCGCGCCATTGGGGCCGATGATGGTGTGGATGGTGCCGGCTTCGACCTTGAGGTTGACACCGTTCACCGCGTGGAACGCACCGTAGGCCAGTTCCAGGTTCTTGGTTTCCAGCAGGATGCTCATGACAGCTTCTCCTTGGTCACAACGTCGGCCTTGCGGCTGCCGCGCACACGGTCGAACAGGGTCGACAGACCGCCCCACAAACCGCCGCGCATGAAGATCACCACCAGGATCAGGATCACCCCCAGCAGCATCAGCCAGCGCGGCCACAGATCGGAAAGGAAGTCCCCCAGCAGCACGATGGAACCGGCGCCCAGCAACGAGCCGAACAGCGAGCCGGTGCCGCCGACGATGGTCATGATCAGGATGTTTTCGGACATCGCCAGGTCGATGTTCGACAGCGGCACAAAGTGCAGCAGCATCGCGTACAGCGCCCCGGCAATCCCGGTGACGGCGCCGGACAACACGAACACTAGGATCTTGAAGTGGCGGGTGTCATAGCCGATGGCCGAAGCGCGGGTTTCGTTTTCGCGAATCGCCATCAGCGTGCTGCCGAATGGAGAGGCGATCACCCGGCGGGCACCGATGAAGATCAGCAGGAACAGCACCGCGACAAACCCGTAGAACGCGCGGGCGTCGGTCAGCGACAGCAGCACGGTGTCACCGATGCGGATTTCCGGGCGCGGCACGCTGAGCAGGCCGTTGTCGCCGCCGGTCCAGTCGCTCAGGGTGTAGGCGACGAAGTAGGCCATCTGGCTGAAGGCCAGGGTCAGCATCACGAAGTAAATGCCGGTGCGACGGATCGCCAGGGCGCCCACCAGGAAAGCCAGGAAACCACCGGCGACGGCGGCACCCAGCAGTGCGCTGAACAGCCCCAGTTGCAGGTGAATCATCAACAGCGCCGCGCAGTAGGCGCCGGCCCCGAAGAAGATGCCTTGGCCGAACGACAGCAGCCCGGTGTAACCCAGCAGCAGGTTGCAGGCGAGGGCGGCCATGGCAAAGATCAGGATCTCGGTGGCCAGGGTCGCCGAGGGCAGAATCAACGGCAGGCCGATCAACACCACGAGCACCAACAGCAGCATGTAGCGCGACTGGGTCTTGGCGAACGGCAGGGGATTTTTCTCGCTCATGTCAGGCTCTCCCGAACAGGCCGTAAGGACGCACCAGGATCACCACGGCCATCGCACCGTAGATCATCAAGCTCGCGCCCTGGGGCCAGAGTGTGGTCATCAGGCTTTGCACCACGCCGACCAGCAGGCCGCCCACCAGTGCACCGCTGAAGGAACCCATGCCGCCGATCACCACCACCACGAACGCCACGCCGAGGATTTCCGGGCCGACAAAGGGCTGGGCGCCGCGCAACGGGGCGAACAGCACACCGGCCACACCGGCGAGGGCCACGCCGAGGGCGAAGGTCATGGAGAACAGGCGGAAAATGTTGGTGCCCAGCAGGGACACGGTTTCCGTGCTTTCACTGCCCGCCCGCACCAGGGCGCCGAAGCGCGTGCGTTCCAGCAACAGCCACAGGCCCAGGCCGACGAGACCGGAGAACACGATCAGGAACAGGCGGTAGTAGGGGTAGACAAAATCGCCCACCACCAGCACCCCGCGCAGCAATTCCGGTACGGCGACGCTCTTGCCCACCGGGCCCCAGATCATCACGCTGGCTTCCTGGATGATCAGGGCGATCCCCAGGGTCACCAGAATCTGGAACATGTGCGGCAAGTGATAAATCCGCTGGATCAATAATCGCTCGATCACCCAGGCCAGCGCGGCCACCACCAGCGGCGCGATCAGCAGTGCCAGCCAGAAGCTGCCGGTGAGGCTGACGGCGGTGTAGCAGATGTAGGCACCCAGCAGGAAAAACGCACCGTGGGCGAAGTTGACGAAGTTCAGCAGGCCGAAAATGATCGTCAAGCCGACCGCGATCAGGAAGTAGATCATCCCAAGGCCCAGGCCGTTGAGAATCTGGAACAGGTAAAGATTAAGCATGCAGGAACCCTCGGCAGGCGGCCGCATGAGCGGCCCTGCGCTGTGTCACCAGTAGATTTTCAGCGGATCAGCCGAGCACGCAGCCCGTGGCTTCCACCGGCGGGAACGACTGGCCGGAGCTGAGCACCTTGGCCAGATCGTCCTTGTCGGCCATGTCGCCTGCGGCCTTGCCCACCAGCAGGTAGTAGTCCTTGATCACCTGATGGTCGCCGGCGCGGATCGACTCCTTGCCGGTGGGGCCTTCGTAGCTCAGGCCCTGCATGGCCTTGGCCACGGTCGGCCCGTCGAAACTGCCGGTGGAGATGATGGTTTCGAGCATGACCTTGGTGCTGATGTAGTCGGCGGCCAGCGGGTAGGTGGGGTTGATGCCGTATTTGGCCTTGGTGAGTTTCACCAGGTCACGGTTGAGCGGGGTGTCGACCTGATGCCAGTACTGAGCGCCGAGGTACACACCTTCCAGTACGTCACTGCCCAGCTCCTGGAACTGGTCGAGGCCGGCGGACCACACCAGCAGCACTTTCATGCGCTCCTTGATACCGAAGTTCACCGCCTGGCGCAGGGTGTTGGACGACTGGCTGCCGAAGTTCAGCAGTACCAGCACATCGGGTTTGGCGGCGATGGCATTGGTCAGGTAGCCGGAGAACTCCTGCTCCTGCAGCGAGTGGTAGCTGTTGCCGGCGTGTTCCAGGCCATGCTCGGCCAGCACCGATTTGGCGCCTTCGAGCAGGGCTTCGCCGAACACGTATTGCGGGGTGATGGTGTACCAGCGCTTGGCGTCGGGCAGCAGCTTGATCAGCGGCACGAGGGTCTCGCGGATTGCGCCGTAGGTCGGCACCGACCAGCGGAACGTGGCGCTGTTGCAGTCCTTGCCGGTGACTTCATCGGCGCCCACCGGGGTCATGAACACGCCACCGGCCTTGCTCACTTCCTTGGCCACCGCGAGTGCCGAAGACGACAGGGTACAGCCCTGGAAAAAGCGTGCGCCGTCCTGCTGGATCGCTTCCTGGACTTTACGCACGGCCTTGCCGGCGTTGCCTTCGGTGTCGATCACTTTGTAGACCAGCGGGCGGCCGAGCAACTCGGGATGCTGTTCCACCGCGAGGCGTGAACCCATGTCGGCAAATTTGCCATAACTGGCAAAGGCGCCAGACATGGACTTGAGGCCGTAAAAGGTAAAAGGCTCGGCGGCGAATGCAGAACGCACGCTCAGCGGGAGGCTGAGGGCGGCGGCTGCGGTGAGACTGGCTTTCAACAACGTACGACGCTGCATGGGGTGACTCCCTGGATTAGTTATTGGCAGGAGTGGCAATGGCGATACGGTGGAGCACGGCCTGTGGGCAGGCCTTTTATTGGTGGAGGGTGCGGCTTAGTGGTTGTGGTCGAACTCCAGCAGAAAGTGCGGGCTGACTTCACCTTCAAGGGCGGTCATGTGGTGTTCGGCGTCGCACATGTGTTCGTGCATCAGGCTGCGTACGGTGGCTTCGTCTTCGGCCCGGAAGGCGATCAGCAGTTGTTTGTGGTAGTCGAGGTTGGCGGCGTCGAATTGCTTGCGCTTGGGTTTGTAGGCTTTTTTCAGCACGACCAGGTCACGCAGCAGGTCGTTGAGGAATTGCGCCATGAAGCTCAGCAGCGGGTTGGGGCAGGCCTTGGCCAGCAGGTTGTGGAATTCCAGTTCGGCGATGCGTTGTTCGCGTTGGCCGGCTTCGCTGTCTTCGGGGGCGCTGCAGAAATCGACGTTGTCCTGGAGGGCGCGGTAGTCGTCTTCGCTCAGGCGGCCCAGGACCGAGACGGCGAGTTCGACTTCGATGACTTTGCGCAGCTGGTAGACCTGCTCGCCGTCCAGGTGCTGGAAGTGCAGGTAGTTGCGCAGGGCGCGGCTGGCGGGTTCGGTGCCGGCCTGGTTGAGATAGGCGCCGCCGCTGGGGCCGGTGCGGGTGTTGACCAGGCCTTCGACTTCCAGCGCCTTGAGGGCTTCGCGGGCGGAGCCTTTGGAGCACTGGAAGCTTTCCATCAGTTCGCGTTCGGTGGGCAAGCGGTCGCCGGGCTTCAGGGCGTCGGTGACGATGGAGCGTTTGACCGACTCGACGATCACGTCGGAGAGCTTCTGGCGTTTGCGGCGCAGCGGGCGGCTTAGCATGGTGTTTGATTGATCCTATTAATGCGGATTAATAGTACTTAATAGGGGTTTGGGGTGGGGCGTCAACGGAGGGGGTCGCTTTTGGTTTGGATGGGTCGTAAATGGTGGGGGTGTGCATATCCGTTTCTTCGGTTATGGCTGATATTGGTTCCGCTCTTACAGCGGCTCACTTTTGAAAAGCGCAAAAGTAAGCAAAACGCTCTTGCCCCACCACTCGGCTCCTCGCTTAGGCTCGGAGTGCCCTCACTCCGGCTTTGGACCGTGGGCCGCCGTCATGGGCCATCCTTGGC
>NZ_JACAPH010000039.1:0-106481 GCF_013385805.1 Pseudomonas sp. C6002
GTAAATCGGCAAGGATGCCGATTTAGCCGCGCCGGGCCATGGATGGCCCGTCGCGGCGGCCCGCGGAGCCGTGCCGGAGTGCGGGCATGCCGAGCCTAAGCGAGGCACCGAGTGGTGGGGCAAAGCGTTTTTTGGTTACTTTTTTAGGCGTTTGTAAAAAAGTGACCCGCTGTAAGAGCGGAACCATAAGCCGCCGTTACCGCAGCAACGGATATGTACTCGATCAACCCAAAACCCAAGCCCAAATAAAAGGCCTCGAACTAGCGAGGCCTTTTATTTGGGCTTCAATCTCTTCAACTCTGTGGCCTCATCCCTTGAGACATCCCGAACATGAACAACAACAACTCATGATCAGGCTTGGCCGCGACACCGACCTTGGCGATCCGCGGCATCGGGCATTGCTGCCCGACACCCTGCACCGCACTGAGAACTTGTGTCCGGGGCTGCTCCCAGGCAGCCAGGGCCAGGGCAGCTATGCCCAACGCCCCCAACAGAAACAAACCTCGTGCAATTTCTAGCTTCATTACGTTAAACCCTTGATAGCGCTGCCAAACGCCGTCTCGTAAAAGTAGCTCAGTTTTTGCCAGTCCGTAGCATTCCACGACGAATGGCGGCGCAACTGCAACATGTCATGCCGAGCCGCCCGCAAAGCGGTCAAGCGCTGCCGGCACTTCTCGAAATCCAGCAACGCCACCTCAACCTTCGCCGCGTCACCCTCACCCGTCACTCGCACAAAGATATGCTTGATATACAGGCAACCATGCTGCCAACGCCCCTTGTGCATCCGCGCTAACGTACCCGCGAGTTCCTTGAGCAAACGCTCATGCACCAACTCGCCATACTGCTCACGACCACCGGCGGCGTACCAGTTTTCGATCTCGTCGAAACCGTCCAGCGACGCCGTGACCAACAACGCCTTCCATTGGTGCTCAGGATCGCGACGGGCCTCGCAGAACACCAACTCCGGCACGCGTACATCCAGCAAGCGCAGGCCCTTCAGGGCGTCACGCTCACGCAACACAGTGGGGCGCCCAAACGGATGGAGCCAACTACGGTAGATATGACCGGTCTGGCGCTTGCTGTAGAGCAAACGCCCATTGGTGCCCGTCACCCGTTGCACACCACTTTCACCGCCGCGACGACGATTGGGCTCTTCGACCCACTCGCCCTGCTGGCGCCAGAAATAATCAAATCGCTCTTCGGGAGCTACTTCACTACCTGGTAAACACTCGACAGCCATCCTGTTACCTCTTGCGCAATACATACACTCGCCACATGGCGTAGAGCGGTATGAAGTCCAGAGATTCCTGAACACGGAAACCGGCCTGCTCAAACTCTGCCTCAACAGTAGCAGCCGGTAACACAAACCGATTTTGGTAACCTTCCTGCTCACCCTTGTTGCGACGTCGCACTTCGGCACGCTTGCGTTTCCACGCCTTGAAGTTGCCGTCCACCCACAGCGAGATAATCACGCTGTCACGGGTAACACGCTGAAATTCGCGCAGTATTGCCAGCCTGTGCTCGGGGTCACCAATGTGGTGCATCAAGCGCATGCAGAAAATACTGTCGACCGCATTATCTGGCAAATCGATATCAAAGGCAGACGTTTGCAAGGGGCGTACCCGTTTCACCACATCCGCCGGCTGGGCGACGGTGGCAATCTTCAACATCGACGCGGAGTTGTCGGCGCCGATGATCACGCGGTTGGGCTTTTCTGCCAGCAACGGCCAGAAACGCCCGGCACCACATGGCAAATCCAGCACCAGGCCAGGCTCACCGGCCATGGCCAGCGCACCACGGGCCAATTGCTCGTCGCGTTTGTGGGACAACCGGCGAGCCAGATTGTCCTGGTGTTTGAGTAAATAATTCTGCGCGTGCTGATCGTCGTACTTTTCGGAAAATTCGAGCTTGATCGGGGTAGGCATCACCGGGTCTCCAGTTACTGATGCCTACAACCTTAAAAAGAATCCTGTGATCAACAGGTCAACACGTTGTGAAAAACTTGTCCTGTCGAATCGTATACATTACAAAACTTTGCAGACACAAGTCGTGGCATGATGCCATCTTCGGCGAAAATCAGGAAGTCTGCCGCAGCTTAGCGGCAGGGCAGGCATCAGGCTTTGACCTGACTCAATTCGACGTGAAAGCGGCAGCCGTTGGGCTCCATGGTGCTGAGGCTGACGCTCCAACCCTGGTTCTCGCAGATGCGCTGAACCAAGGACAAACCCAGGCCAAGGCCTTCACCGCGCTTTTCACTGCCACGCACAAACGGTTCGAACATCGCTTCGCGCTTGTCCTCGGGAATGCCCACGCCAGTGTCTTCCACCACAAAACCGCTCGGTTCCAGGGTAAGGCGGATCAAGCCATGCTCGGTGTAGTGCAGGGCATTACGCAACAGGTTGCCCATGACCGCGTGCAGGAAGGTCGCGTTGTAGCGGGTATCCAGTGGATTGCCCGGTTGATAGATCAGCTCAAGGCCTTTGCGCTCGATCGGCTCACGCCAGATCCCCAGCAAGTCCTCGGCCACCTGGGCCAGGTTGGCCTGGGGCGACATGCCGGCCTCCTCGCGCTGGGCACGGGCCAGCATCAGGAAGGTCTGCACCAGTTCGCGCATTTCTTCACAGGCCCGCGCAATGCGCTCGACCTGCTTGCGGCCGCGCTGGTCAATCGCGGGGTTCTCCAGCAACAGCTCGCAGGAACTGGCGAGCACCATCAGCGGGGTGCGCAATTCGTGGCTCACGTCACTGGTAAACAGTTGCTCCCGGGACAATGCCTGGCGCAAACGGCCCAGGGTGGCATCGAAGGCCACAGCCAATTCGCCGACTTCATCCGCGGCGTAATCCGGCGCCAGCGGTGGTGCCAGGCCAAGTAACTGGTCGCGGTGCCGCACCTGGCGGGCCAGGCGTACGACCGGCGCCATTACCTTGCGCGCCAGTACCCAACCGAGAAATACCGCCAGCGCCAGGCTGAGTACAAACCCCACCAGCACGACAGCAAACAGCACGCGCTCGCGTTCTTCAAAATCGCTCTGGTCTTGCAGCAGGACATAACGGCGGCCGTCGACCACCTCGACCATGGCATGGTAGGACAGTGCCTCCCGAAACACCTCGTGAAAACCAGGCTCCAGGTGGCGCAAGTCCTTGGGCAGTTCAAAATCGCCAGGGCCGCCGCTGAAGTAGAACAACTGGTCGGGCTCGGGGCGATGGCTCCAGTCCTCGACGCTGTCCATCAGCAGCAGCCGTTGCAAGTCACCGCCCAGGCCTGCCGATATGAGTTTTTCTTCCACCAGGTGCACCGTAGCGACGATACCCATGGCGAAGGCCCCCGCCACCAACGCGCTCATCAAGGCGAAGGCGATGATGATCCGTTGGGCAAGGCTTTGCTTAAACTCCATCACGACCCTCGGCCAGGCGATAACCCACACCGTGCACCGTTTGCAGCAACGGCTTGGCGAAGGGTTTATCAATCACCTGACGCAGTTGATGGACATGGCTGCGCAGGCTGTCGCTGTCCGGGCAGTCATCACCCCACAGGGCTTCTTCAAGAATCTCACGGCGCAATACATGCGGGCTTTTCTGCATCAGCACCGCCAGCAGCTTCAGGCCGACCGGGTTGAGCTTGAGCAGGCGCCCTTCGCGGGTGACTTCCAGTGTATCGAGGTCGTAGTTCAGGTCACCCACCTGCAAGGCACGGCGCCCGCCGCCCTGGGCACGACGCAGCACTGCTTCGATACGCGCGGCCAGCTCCGACAGCGCAAACGGCTTGAGCAGGTAGTCATCGGCGCCGGACTTGAAGCCCTGCAGCCGGTCATCCAGTTGGTCGCGCGCAGTGAGCATGATCACCGGCGTGTCGCGGCGCGCGTCTTCACGCAGGCGTTTGCACAGGGTGTAGCCATCAATGCCAGGCAGCATGATGTCGAGCACGATCAGGTCGTAATGTTCGGTGGCAGCCAGGTGCAGGCCCGACAAACCGTCCTGCGCACAGTCTACGGTGTAGCCCTTCAGCCCCAGGTAATCGGCCAGGTTGGCCAGAATATCGCGGTTGTCTTCAACCAATAAAATTCGCATGGGCAGTGTCTCCGTACGCGGTAACGGCCGTGTTGGCTCGCGCAGCTTAAGGCCAAGTATGGCTCACGGCTAGGCCTGAAGGCCGCGCCGATTACTGTTTTCAACCGATTGGGGAACTTAACGAGTTTTTCACTATAGGTTCACAACCTGACTACAGTGTCAGCGCGAAGATCGCGCCCATCGAAAATAAGGAACATTGACATGGGTTTTCCCAAAACAGCGCCAATGCGCTATTTGCTGTTGGTAACCGGTGCCTGGCTGGTGGTTTTTCTACTGACCCGCAGCGTGCTGCTAGTAACCCATCTGGATGAAGTGAGCGGTAACCTGCTGCCGGTATTCGGCGTGGGCCTGCTCTATGACCTCGGCTTCCTCGCCTATGCCGCCCTGCCCCTGGGCCTGTATTTGCTGCTGTGCCCGCCAGGCTTGTGGCGCCGTCGCGGCCATCGCTGGTTCCTGCAGGCGGTACTCACCGTCAGCCTGTTCGCCATGCTTTTCACCAGCGTGGCCGAATGGCTGTTCTGGGACGAGTTCGGCGTGCGCTTCAACTTCATTGCCGTGGATTACCTGGTCTACTCCAAGGAAGTGCTGAACAACCTGCTGGAGTCGTATCCGATCGGCAAGCTGCTGAGCCTGCTGGCCGTGATGGCGATCGTCTTGAGCGTGGTCTTGCGTAAACCGTTCAACGCGGCCATGGACGCGCCGTTGCCTGCGATGCGCAAGCGTCTGCTCAGTGCCCTTGGCCTGCTGCTGGTGGCCGGCCTGAGCCTGCAACTGATCAACCAGGACAGCCCGCGCAGCCAGGGCGGTAACGCCTACAACAACGAATTGGCCAGCAACGGCCCCTATCAGTTCTTCGCCGCTTTCCGTAACAACGAACTGGACTACACCCAGTTCTACAAGAGCCTGCCGGCGGATGTAGTCGCCAAGCAGTTGCGCGCCGAACTCAGCGAGCCCAACGCACGGTTTATCGGCACGGATCCGCTGGATATCCGTCGCGCCATTACCAACCCGGGCACGCTGCGCAAACCCAACATCGTGCTGGTGACCATCGAAAGCTTCAGTGCCAAGTACATGGGCAGCAACGGCGACCCGAATAACCTCACGCCCAACCTCGATGCGCTGCGCAAACAGAGCCTGTACTTCAATAACTTCTACGCCACCGGCACCCGCACCGACCGCGGCCTGGAAGCCATCACCCTGGCCATCCCGCCAACGCCCGGGCGCTCCATCGTCAAGCGTATCGGCCGGGAAAGCGGTTTCGGCAGCCTCGGCCAGCAGCTCAACGCCATCGGCTACGACAGCGTGTTTGTCTACGGCGGCCGGGGCTACTTCGACAACATGAACGCGTTTTTCAGCGGCAACGGTTACCGCGTGGTCGACCAGAGCAGCGTGCCCGAATCCGAAATCAGCTTTAAAAACGCCTGGGGCATGGCCGACGAAGACCTCTATAAACAGACGCTGAAACTGGCGGACGCCGACTACGCCAAGCAGCAACCATTCCTGCTGCAACTGATGACCACCTCCAACCACCGTCCGTATACCTACCCGGCTGGCCGCATCGATATCAAATCCGGTGACGGTCGCGACGGCGCGGTGAAGTACACCGACCATGCCATTGGCCAGTTCCTGGAGGCGGCGCGCCAGAAACCCTGGTTCGACAACACGATCTTTATTTTCGTCGCCGACCACACGGCGGGCAGCGCCGGCAAGGAAGACCTGCCGATGGTCAATTACCAGATCCCGCTGTTCATCTACGCACCCAAGCTGGTAGACGCCGGCGAGAACGCGAAGCTGGCCAGCCAGATCGACCTCGCCCCGACCCTGCTGGGCTTGCTGAACCTGAGCTACGAGTCGACGTTTTTTGGCCGCAACCTGCTGCAGGACAACCCGCTGCCGCCACGGGTAGTGGTCGGCAATTACCAGTACCTGGGGTTGTTCGACGGCAAGGACCTGGCGATTCTCAGCCCGCGCCAAGGCTTGCGTCGGCATGACCAAGCCCTGGGCGACAGCCACGAAATCCGCGTTGGCAGCGATGACCCGTTGATCCAACGGGCCATCACCTACTACCAGGGCGCCAGTTATGACTACAAGCAACAGTTGCTGAGCTGGAGGGTGCCCAAGGACGAGGTTCCCCAAGTGAGTACACGCTAACCAGAATGCCCCGGCCAGGTCTGACCGGGGCTTTTTTTAGAGTCTGAGTTCGCCATGCAAGCAATCGCTGTTCGTCCGCTATCCCAACCCCTCAACTTCTGGTTGTGCCTCGGTGTGCCTGCCGTTCTGGCGGTGGCCATGTTGCTGCTGGAGCTGACGTCGCTGGACATGGACATCGCCAGGCTGTTTTACGACGCGTCCGAAGGCGGCTTCGTGGGCCGGCACAGTTTTTTTCTGGAGGACATTCTTCACGATCGCGCCAAGCAGATGGTGATCGTGTTTTCGGTGCTGGCAATCGCCGGGCTTGCCGGGGCCTTTGTCTTTGAGCGGCTCAAACCCTATCGCCGGGAACTGGGCTGCCTGGTGCTGTCGCTGGCACTGGCCACCTCGTTCGTTTCACCGTTGAAGACGGTGACCGGGGTGCAATGCCCGTGGAGCGTCAAGGAGTTTGGCGGCCAGGAGACGTACAGCGAGCTGCTGAGCCCCAGGCCGCCGACCGACAAGCCTGGCCGTTGCTGGCCGGGCGGGCATGCGGCGACCGGGTTTGCGCTGTTTGCGTTGTTTTTTGCCCTGAGGGATCGCCGACCGCGGATGGCGCGCTCGGCGTTCCTGTTTGCGCTGGGCCTGGGCACGGTGCTTTCGGTGAGCCGCACGATGCAAGGGGCGCACTTTCTTTCCCACAACGTGTGGACGGCAATTTTCAGCTGGCTGATTTGTTTGGGCGCCTATTACTTCCTGCTGTACCGGCCGGTGAAAACACCGCAGCCCGCCTTCCGCAAGCAGCCCGTGACGCCGTGATGAACAGCCCTTGCCTAGCCGGGGGCAAGGGCGCAACACTCTGCGCACTTTTTGGCAACGATCCTGCTGAGCCATGTCCGATACCCTGTTGCTGATCGAAGACGACCTGCCCCTGGCGGCACTGACGGCCGAGTTCCTGCGCGCCGAAGGCTTTACCGTCGCAGTGGAACACCGTGGCGACCACGCCGCCCAGCGTATCCAGGATGAACAACCGGCACTGTTGATCCTCGATGTGATGCTGCCGGGCATCGACGGTTTTACCCTGTGCCGACAGATTCGCGACCACTACCCTGGGCTGATCCTGATGATGACGGCCCTGGACGAGAACGCCGAACAATTGGTGGGGTTTGCCGCCGGGGCCGACGACTACGTGGTCAAGCCAATCGACCCGCAACTGTTACTGGCAAGGATCCGCTCGCTGCTGCGCCGCCATCCCCAGGCCCCCCGCAGTTACTACCAGTGGGGCGCTTTTCGGCTGGACCTGAACAACCACTTCGCCTGGCTTGGCGAGGCGCCCTTGCAGTTTTCGGTGGCCGAATTCGAGTTGCTCGCCATCTTTGCCCGCCATTGCGGCGTATTGCTCACCCGGGAAAAACTGCTCCAGCGCCTGCGCGGCCTGGAGTACGACGGGCTGAACCGGTCGATTGATATGCGGGTGTCGCGCTTGCGCAAAAAGCTGATGAGCCTTGAGTGCCCCGTGACCATCCAGACCATCACGGCGCAGGGATACCTGTTCGTCGAAATCCCGACGGGGAGCCAGCATGCTGTCTAAAGTTCGCCCGTGGATGGCCATCGCGGCCGGCACCAGCTGGGCCGCCCTCACTTTTTACCTGTTGTGGTTGTGCACGAACGCTGCGGTGTTTATCGGCGACTACAGTTTCCTGCGCCTGATGGCCGGGCCGGGTTATCTCGTTGCCGAGCAACTCAAGGCCTTGCCCGCCGAACAACGGGAAGCGCGCATCGAGTCACTGCAAGCACGCTTTCAGTACCCGGTGAGCCTGGTGAAAAAGGATGATATCGAGCTGCCGCCTGAAGCTATTGTGATGCTCGACCACCATCAGCCGGCGCAGAACAGTGATGAGGACGTCACCTACTTCCCGCTGGACGATGACACGGTGATTCAATTCGGCCCCTTGTGGGGAACCGCCGAAGTGAAGGACCTGCTGCAATATCCGGTGTACTGGGTGACCGCCTGTGTCGCCGGCATGCCGGTACTGCTGTTTCTCTGGATTGCCCTGCGTGCCCGGCGCAAATACACCCATGACCTCGATGCCCTTAATGCCTGCATTGCTACCCTCGCCCGCTCGCCCAACACGCTGCTGCCCGCGATGAGCCAGGAGTGGGCGCCGCTGCTGCTGACCTTGCAACGGCATGCGCTGGATATCAGCTCGATGGGCGAACGCCACCGGGAGGTTTCCCAGGCGGTGTCCCACGAACTGCGCACCCCCCTGGCGCGGATGCGTTTTGCCCTGGCACTGCTGAGTAAAAGCGCCGACCCCGACACCCGCACCCGCCTGCAAGAGCGCCTGCACACCGATATCGAAGAGCTGGAGTCGCTGGTTCGCGCCAGCCTCGCCTTTGCCCGGCTGGCCGATGCACCCAGCGACCTGCAGCATGAGCCAATCAATCTCCATGCCTGGCTGCAGCAGGAGTTTGCCCTGCTGGACGGGCACCATCGCTTGCTGACCCTGGACACCGACCCGGCCGACCTGGAACTGATCGGCGACCGCGCCTTGCTGCATCTGATCGTGCGCAACCTGTTAAGCAACGCCATTAACTACGCCCGCGAACGGGTGAACGTCAGCGCTGCGTGCCAGGGCCAGCACCTGGTGCTGCATGTGGATGATGACGGCCCGGGCGTGCTGCCGGAAAACCGCGAAAAGATCTTCGAACCCTTCGTGCGCCTGGCCATGGGCGGCGACGAGCCCAGCGGGTTTGGCCTCGGCCTGGCACTGGCCAAGCGCGCCACCCATTGGCACGGGGGTGAGCTGTCGATCACCCGTAGCCCGTTGGGCGGCGCACGCCTGACCCTGACCCTGGCACTGCGCCCGGCCTAGGCTGTTACAGCCTGTGACAGTGGAACATCCGCGCTGCCGCTAACCTCGCGACCTTGCCCTTTGGATCAGGTTGGAGAGTCAGCTCATGCGTCACCCTAGACGGCATCTGCCCACGCTGCTGTTATCACTGTGCATGGCCGCCGGTTCATGGTCAGGCGGCGTTGCGGCCCAGAATGTCCAAGCGCCCTACTACCCCGGCACCATCCTGCCCAATCGCCAGCCCCAGGCGATCATGGATCAACAACTGGTCACGTTCTACAAGGACTGGAAGGCGGTTTACCTGTCGGGGGAATGCGGCAGCGGCCGGTATTTCATCAAGGTCAACGCCGACCACAAACCCGTGGGTGGTGGCGCCGCGCCCAACACCATCACCGTGTCCGAGGCCCATGGCTACGGCATGCTGCTCACTGTGATGATGGCCGACTACGATGACCAGGCCCAACGGACTTTCGACGGCATGGTGCGCTACTTCCAGGATCACCCGGCAGCGTCCGATCCCGGCCTGATGGCCTGGAACCAGACCGAGGGATGCGGCGACTCCACCGACCCTTTCCGTGGCGACGTCAGTGCCACCGATGGCGACCTGGACATCGCCTACGCCCTGCTGCTGGCCGATCAGAAATGGGGCAGCGAGGGCTCCATTGACTATCGCAGCGAGGCCAACACGGTGATGGCGGCGATCATGAAACACGAGGTGCACCCCAGGACTCAGCACCTGATGCTCGGCGACTGGGCCGGTACCGACGGTGACGCAGAGCTTGAGTACACCACCCGCAGCTCGGACTTCATGCAGTCGCACCTCTACAGCTTTTTCGCCATGACCGGGGACAAGCGCTGGCAGGCGGTGCGCGACAAGACCTATTCGATCATCAGTGACTTTACCCAACGGTACAGCGCCAACAGCGGGCTGGTGCCGGACTTCATCAGCCACCTGGACACCTCGATCACCCCGGCGCGGCCCGATCTGGTGGAAGGCCCATACGACGGCAGCTATTCGTGGAACGCGGCCCGCTACCCGTGGCGCATCGGCCTGGATTACCTGATGTACGGTGACCCGCGTGCGCTGTACACCCTGACCACCTTCAACCGCTGGGCACGCGCGGTTACCCACGATGAACCGGGCAACTTCAACAGTGGCTACCGAATCGACGGCACTGCCATCGAGGAAGCGCAGAATGAGCCGGCCTTTGTGGCGGCACTCGGGGTCAGCGCAATGATCAACCCCGACAATCAGCTGTGGCTCAATAACCTTTGGGACAACCTGCAACGCCGGTCCATCCGTGACCATGACTATTACGGCAATACCCTTAAACTGCTGGGCATGGTGGTCATGTCCGGCCATTGGGAGCGGCCCCAACCGGCGCCCCTCAAAAAAACCGCACACGTGCCTGTCCATCCGTCATCCGGCTCTGCGGCACCGGGACCCGTGGCATCTTTGCCGCCCGCCTCGCAGCTGATGCTGGCTCGCGGCTTCATGTTCAAGAAACTGCTGGGGCGTCGCGGCGTCAGCTGAGGCGTGCGCGTAAAGAGAGACGCGGAGCGTCCCTGGCGGCATTCCCACGCAGAGCGTGGGAACGATCAGCATAAAAAAACCCCGCCTGCATCGCTGCAGGCGGGGTTTTTCAGTATCGGGGTAAGGCTGGCTTACATCATGCCGCCCATGCCGCCCATACCGCCCATGTCTGGCATACCGCCGCCAGCTGGAGCATCTTCTTTGATCTCGGCGATCATTGCTTCAGTGGTGATCATCAAGCTGGCAATCGACGAAGCCGCTTGCAGAGCCGAACGAGTCACTTTAGCCGGGTCCAGGATGCCCATTTCGATCATGTCGCCGTATTCGCCGGTAGCAGCGTTGTAACCGAAGTTACCCGAACCCTGCTTGACCTTGTCGACCACTACGCTTGGCTCGTCGCCGGAGTTGGCAACGATCTGGCGCAGAGGTGCTTCAACAGCACGACGCAGCAGAGCGATACCGACGTCCTGGTCAGCGTTGTCGCCTTTGAGCTCGGAGATAGCCTGCAGAGCGCGAACCAGCGCCACGCCACCGCCAGGTACCACGCCTTCTTCAACGGCTGCACGGGTAGCGTGCAGGGCGTCTTCAACGCGGGCTTTCTTCTCTTTCATTTCAACTTCGGAACCCGCGCCAACCTTGATCACTGCAACGCCGCCGGACAGCTTGGCCAGACGCTCTTGCAGTTTTTCACGGTCGTAGTCGGAAGTGGTATCAGCCACTTGAGCGCGGATCTGGGTAACACGTGCCTGGATGTCAGCTTCAACACCGGCACCGTCGATCACGGTGGTGTTTTCCTTGGTCACGGTGACGCGCTTGGCATTACCCAGGTGTTCCAGGGTAGCGCTTTCCAGGCTCAGGCCGATCTCTTCGGAGATAACGGTACCGCCAGTCAGGACAGCGATGTCCTGCAGCATGGCCTTGCGACGATCGCCGAAACCAGGTGCCTTGACAGCAACCACTTTCACGATACCGCGCATGTTGTTCACAACCAGAGTCGCCAGGGCTTCGCCTTCAACGTCTTCGGAAACGATCAGCAGTGGGCGACCGGCCTTGGCAACAGCTTCCAGAACTGGCAGCAGTTCACGGATGTTGGAGATCTTTTTGTCAACCAGCAGGATCAGCGGGCCGTCGAGCTCGGCGGTCATGGTGTCTGGCTTGTTGACGAAGTACGGGGACAGGTAGCCACGGTCGAACTGCATGCCTTCAACAACCGACAGTTCGTTTTCCAGGCCCGAGCCTTCTTCAACGGTGATCACGCCTTCTTTACCGACTTTTTCCATGGCTTCGGCAATGATGTCGCCGATGGAGCTGTCGGAGTTGGCCGAGATGGTGCCGACCTGAGCGATTGCCTTGGTGTCAGCGCATGGCTTGGACAGGGACTTCAGCTCTTTGACAATGGCGATGGTCGCCTTGTCGATGCCGCGTTTCAGGTCCATCGGGTTCATGCCGGCAGCGACGGCTTTCAGGCCTTCGTTGACGATCGACTGAGCCAGAACGGTAGCGGTGGTGGTGCCGTCGCCTGCGTCATCGTTGGCACGGGAGGCAACGTCTTTGACCAGCTGCGCGCCCATGTTTTCGAAGCGATCTTTCAGCTCGATTTCTTTGGCGACGGAAACGCCGTCCTTGGTGATGGTCGGAGCGCCGAAGCTCTTCTCGATGATCACGTTACGGCCTTTAGGGCCCAGGGTCGCTTTTACTGCGTCAGCCAGGACGTTCACACCGGCGAGCATTTTCTTACGGGCGGAATCGCCGAATTTAACTTCTTTAGCAGCCATGATCGATATTCCTTAAATACTTTGTAGTAACGGGAAGATGAACGGGGAAATCAGCCTTCCAGAACAGCGAGAATCTCGTTCTCAGCCATTACCAGCAGGTCTTCGCCGTCGACTTTCACAGTGTTGCTGCCGGAGTAAGGGCCGAACACAACCTTGTCACCCACTTTCACAGCCAGCGCACGTACTTCTCCGTTTTCCAGGGTCTTGCCTGGGCCAGCAGCGACAATCACACCGTGGTTGGCTTTTTCAGCAGCCGAACCTGGCAGCACGATACCGCCAGCGGTTTTCTTTTCTTCTTCACTGCGACGGATGACGACGCGGTCATGCAGAGGACGAAGCTTGCTCATTGTCGATCTCTCCTAATTGTGTTTTTCATCGGCCGGTGTCAATTCCGGCTAGTTAAATTCCGGCGGTGCCGGTCGCGGTTCGCGGCGCGAAACGCGGAAGTCTGTCTGGTGTCGCCACCAGAAACCTTGCGGTGACCGTTACATAAGGGCGCATAAGCTTATTACAAGGGTACCGAGATGAAAATTTTTGTGTCGGGGGGCGTCTTCAAAAGCCGCACGGCACCCGCAGGTGCCGTGCCAGTGAGGGGATTACTTGGGGTCGCGGTGTTCGAACTCACCTTCGATCACGTCACCTTCACGCCCCAGGGGCTGGCGCGGGGCCGGGCCGCCACGGGGTTGCAGGTCGTCGGCAAAGGCGCGCTGGCGAATGGCAGCCTCTTCGGCACGCTGGCGCATCTTGCCCGCCAGCACTTTGCGGGTGAACGGCAGCAACATCACCAGGCCAACCACATCGCTGATAAAGCCTGGCAGGATCAGCAGGCCACCGGCCAATGCCATCATCAGGCCTTCGAGCATGGTCTGGGCCGGCAGCTCGCCGCGATTCAGGCTTTCACGGGCACGCAGCGCCGTGGCCAGGCCGGCGACGCGCAGCACCAGTACGCCGAGCATCGAGCCGAGAATGATCAGCAGCAGCGCCGGGAAAAACCCGATTGCCCCGCTGACTTGTACGAATACGAACAGCTCAAGCACCGGAAACAACAAAAAGAGCAACAAAAAAGGGCGCATCAAATGGTTCCTCAACGCAAGAATGCCTTGCTACTTCACCTTAGATGACGTCGCCGTTTCGTGAATTCAAGCTTCAGCGGCTGCTTTTTTCGGCCAGACCTCGGCGTGAGCCAGGAAAACCAAGGCTTCGCGTACTTGTGTCGGCGTGTTGCAAGGCTCGGCAAAGGGCAGCCAGTAGAGGGCCTGGCCAATGCGCAAGTGCATGCCTTCGCTGTCGATACCGGCCAGTTGCGCAGGCTCGGAGGTCGGCAGGCCGGCCAGTTCGACATAGTGGGCAATCGCCTTGGTGTGGTCGCTGTTCATGTGCTCGACCATGCTCAGTTCGGCCTTGCCGGCAAACGGATTGGCCAGGGTCAGTTGGTCGACCCAGTGGATCGCGCCGAACCCGCCGATATAGCGATGGCGCACCGGCTTGAGCACCCAGAAGTCAAAATCATGGGCCTTGTGGTAGTTCGCCGAGTCCGGGAAATAGCGGTAATAACGCTCGGCGGCGGCTTCAATCGCAGCGCCGTCTTCGAGCTTTTCGGCCTCGGCGAGGTAGGTCAGGCGCCCTACCGCTTGCACGTCGTCAGCCTCACGCTCACCGACCAGCAACGAGCACTTGGGGTCTTTCTGCAGGTTATGGGTGTGCTGGGCGATACGGCTGATCAGGATCAGCGGCCGGCCCTCGGCGTCCAGGCAATACGGCACCACCGAGCCAAAAGGGAAACCGGGCATGGCCTTGGACAAGGTGGCGAGTGCCCCACGGTATTCCTTGAGCAGTAGTTCTCGGGCATTCTTGGCAACGTGCGCGCTCAACTTATGACTCCTTCGATAAATTTCGTCAAAAAAAAACCTGGATAGCCGCTTAATTCTGCCCACAGGACTTGCGAATGCATCTCAACGACAAAGTAATCATTATCACCGGCGGTTGCCAGGGTTTGGGCCGCTCCATGGCCGAGTATTTTGCCGCCAAAGGTGCCAACCTGGCGCTGGTGGACCTCAATCAGGAAAAACTCGACCAGGCGGTGGCCGCCTGCCAGGCCCATGGGGTGAAGGCACGCGCCTATCTGTGCAACGTGGCGAATGAAGAGCAGGTGACCCACACCGTGGCACAGATCGCCGAAGACTTTGGTGCGATCAACGGCTTGATCAACAACGCCGGGATCTTGCGTGATGGCTTGCTGCTCAAGGTCAAGGACGGCGAGATGACCAAGATGAGCCTGGCCCAGTGGCAGGCGGTGATCGATGTCAACCTCACCGGGGTGTTCCTGTGCACCCGTGAGGTGGCGGCGAAAATGGTGGAGCTGAAGAACCAAGGCACCATTATCAATATCTCGTCGATCTCGCGGGCCGGCAATGTCGGGCAGACCAACTACTCCGCCGCCAAGGCCGGTGTAGCGGCCGCCACTGTGACCTGGGCCAAGGAGCTGGCGCGCTACGGCATCCGCGTGGCGGGCATCGCACCGGGGTTTATCGAGACCGAGATGACGCTGGGCATGAAGCCCGAGGCCTTGGAGAAGATGACCGCCGGCATTCCCCTCAAGCGCATGGGGCGGCCCGAGGAGATTGCCCATTCAGCGGCGTATATCTTCGAGAACGACTACTACACCGGGCGGATTCTGGAAATGGACGGCGGGTTACGCCTTTAATTACCAAGCGGCTCGTTACCAGGCGACGCCAAACCCTGCGGTGTAGCGGGTCTTGCTCAACGCACTTTCCGAGTCGCCACTAATAATGTCGCGCTCGGCCTTGAGGTTGAGGGAGGCCCACTCGGTGACTTTGTAGCGCAAGCCCATTTCCGCATCCAGGGAGTACTCGGACGGCCCGGCCAGCGGCTTGCCCACTTCGCCATTGGTGAAGAATTCAACGGTCTTGCCCACCAGGTAGCGGTTGTAGTTCCACTTCATGGCCAGCGAATAGAAGTTGTCCTTGCCGCCGTCCTGGTATTCATAGTCGGTGCGGTTGACCAGCGAACCGAGGGAGAACGCGCCCAGTTCGTCATCCCAGAATTGGTAGCCCGGGCCGGTACCCACGGTGCGCTGGCGGGACAGGTCCTCGACCTTGTCGCGCTTGTAGGTCAAGCGGCCCTGCCAGAACCAGTGTTCGGTAATAAACCGGTCCAGGTCGTACTCCAGCGCCCAGTTGTCGGTGGTGGTCACGTCGTCCTGGAATTCGCGGTTGTACTCGCCCTCGGCGGTATGGCGCCACTGGCCATGGCGGGCAGTGGTCTTGAAGTCGATGTCGTAGTCGTTGGTGTCTTTTTCCGCGCGCTTGTAGTCCAGCGCCATATCGACATTGCCCTTCCACACCAGGTCCTCGATCACCGGCTTGGGCTTGATGATCTGCTGGATGCTCGCCAGCTCGACGGTCTTGGGCGCCTCGCCGTTGGCCAGGATGACCTTGCCATCGTCGGCCGGCTGCAGGGACTTGGCCTTCTCACCGCTGTAGGCATCCTGCTTGACCAGCAATTCCTGATCGCTCTCCAGGGTCTTGACCTGCTTCCAGTCCACCGGGATCGCGCCGGCATAGTCGGTCTGGATCAGCAGTTTGCCACCGTCGAAAACCTTGATCTTGCCGGTCAGGCGGTCACCGTTCTTCAACCAGACGGTGTCGGCGAGCAACGGGGTGGAGGCGCTGAAGACAGCGAGGCACAGCAGGGTTCTGGACAACATAAGCGGATATGGGGCTCGAGTTTGACGAAAAAACGGGCATTATCGGGGTGGATAACTTCTTAGCAAGGACTGACTCGGGTATTCGTATCGAGTTCCGCTCTCAGCCCCCCATTTTTCAGAAATTTCTTACAAATAGACGGATATTTTCATCGGATATGCCACCGTGAACGAACTGACCGACGCTCCGCAAAGCCCCGCTGAAATGCGCCGCACCGTGCTGTACCTGACCCTCGCCCAAGTGCCCGAAGGCTGCGTGATCAGCTACGGGGAGCTGGCACACCTCGCCGGTTTGGGTCGCGCCGCACGTTGGGTGGGTCGCACCCTGAGCCAACTGCCCGAGGACACCAAACTGCCTTGGCATCGCGTGCTGGGTGCCGGTGGTCGGATAAGTCTGCCGGTGGGCAGTGCCTCGGGTGACGAGCAACGTGCGCGTTTGCGCGGCGAAGGCGTCAGCATCCTGAACAATCGTGTTGATATTCAGCGTCATGGCTGGCGCCCGGTAGAGCACAGCGGTTAGAGTGCGCGCTTTATTTGCGTAATTCTGAGGCAGACTCCAGCCCATGCCCCGTAAAACCTGGCGCGCCGCGCTCGCCGCCTATGCCAGCCCCTCGACGTTAGTGCTGTTGCTGCTCGGCTTTGCTGCCGGCTTGCCTTACATGTTGGTGTTCTCGACGCTCTCGGTATGGTTGCGCGAGGCCGGCGTGGCCCGCGAAACCATCGGTTATGCGAGCCTGATCGGCCTGGCCTATGCCTTCAAGTGGGTCTGGTCGCCCCTGCTCGACCAATGGCGCCTGCCACTGCTCGGCAAGCTCGGACGTCGTCGCTCCTGGCTGGTACTGTCCCAGACGCTGGTGATCCTCGGATTGATCGGCATGGGTTTCTGTGATCCGCAAAAGCATCTGTCCTGGCTGATCGCCATTGCCGTGATCGTGGCCTTCGCTTCCGCCACGCAAGACATCGCCGTAGACGCCTACCGCCTGGAAATCGCCAGCGACAGCCAGCAGGCCGCGCTTGCCGCCAGCTATATGTCCGGTTATCGCGTGGCCGCGCTGCTTGCCACCGCAGGTGCGCTGTTTTTTGCCGAAGGCTTCGGTTCCACCGGGTTCAACTACAAGCACTCGGCATGGGCCGGTACGTACGTGCTGTTTGGTGCACTGATGGTGCCTGCGCTGCTGACCACGCTGTTCATGCGCGAACCCAATGTGCCGCTGCGTACCCAATTGCAGGCCGGGCGCTACAGCTTTGCTCACCAGCTGGTCTCGGTGTTCGTGTTGATCGTGCTGCTGGTCTCGGTGCCGGCGATGTTCACCCAGTTGTACAACACTGATTTCGCCAGCGTGCTGTTCCATGGGGTCAGCCTGCTGGACCTGCTGCTGGAAGATCGCGCGTTCCTGCGGGCCATCCTCTACATCATCCTGACCACGCTGTGCCTGTCGACCATGGGCCGCCGGGGCCTGGCGCCGGTGCTCACGCCGGTCAACGATTTTATCCTGCGCTACCGCTGGCAGGCCTTCCTGCTGTTGGGGCTGATTGCCACCTACCGCATGTCGGACACGGTAATGGGCGTAATGGCCAACGTGTTCTATATCGACCAGGGCTTTACCAAGGACCAGATCGCCGGTGTCAGCAAAGTCTTCGGCCTGATCATGACCCTGCTGGGTGCCGGCATGGGTGGCCTGTTGATCGTGCGCTTCGGGATTCTGCCGATCCTGTTCATCGGCGGCATTGCATCGGCCGGCACCAACCTGCTGTTCGTGATGCTCGCCGACATGGGCCCGGACCTGCAGATGCTGATTTTCACCATTTCCCTGGACAACTTCAGTTCAGGCATGGCGACCTCGGCGTTTGTCGCGTACCTGTCGAGCCTGACCAACCTGAAGTTCTCCGCCACCCAATACGCCCTGCTCAGCTCGATCATGCTGCTGCTGCCGCGCTTGATCGGCGGGTATTCGGGGGTGATGGTCGAGAAGTTCGGTTACCACAACTTCTTCATGATCACCTGCCTGCTGGGTGTGCCGACGCTGGTCCTGATCGCCTTGCACTGGTTTCAGGAAAGCCGGCGGATTCGCTTGAATCCTCCCGAGGAAAACAAATCACTGTAGGAGCTGGCTTGCCTGCGATTGCATCACCGCGGTGTAACTGACACACCGTGTTGCCTGCATCGCAGGCATGCCAGCTCCCACAGAAGCCCTGCTCCAGCAACCAGATGCCTGTACGTCGGCAGCAAGCGCCCGTACAATCCCAAGTCATTTCAAGTCCAAGCAACCGACAACGGCCTACCATGCGCACCAGTCAATATTTGCTCGCCACACAGAAAGAAACGCCTTCCGACGCGGTCGTGATCAGCCATCAGCTGATGCTGCGCGCCGGCATGATCCGCAAACTGGCCTCGGGCCTGTACACCTGGCTGCCCATGGGCTTGAAGGTGATGCGCAAGGTCGAAGCCATCGTTCGTGAAGAAATGAACGCTGCCGGCTCTCTGGAAGTGTTGATGCCGAGCACCCAACCGGCTGAGCTGTGGCAGGAATCCGGGCGCTGGGAAGAGTACGGCCCTGAATTGCTGCGCTTCAAGGATCGTCATGGTCGGGACTTCTGCGCCGGCCCGACCCACGAAGAAGTGATCACCGACCTGATGCGCAACGAGTTGAGCAGCTACAAGCAGCTGCCCCTCAACCTGTATCAGATCCAGACCAAGTTCCGTGACGAAATCCGCCCACGCTTCGGTTTGATGCGCGGCCGCGAATTCATCATGAAGGACGCCTATTCGTTCCACGCTGACCAGGCGTCCCTGCAGGTCACCTACGACCGCATGCACACCGCCTACTGCAATGTGTTCACGCGCCTGGGCCTGAAATTCCGCCCGGTTGAAGCGGACAACGGCTCCATCGGCGGTGCCGGCTCCCACGAGTTCCACGTGCTGGCCGAGTCCGGTGAAGACGACATCGTGTTCAGCAACGGTTCCGACTACGCGGCAAACATCGAGAAAGCCGAAGCCGTGCCACGGGAAACTTCCCGCCCTGCGCCAAGCGAAGAGCTGCGCCTGGTGGACACACCCGAGACCAAGACCATCGCGGCCCTGGTGGAGAAATTCAATCTGCCGATTGAAAAGACCATCAAGACGCTGATCGTGCGCGCCGAGGAAGAAGGCAAGCTGATCGCCCTGGTAATCCGTGGCGACCACGAGCTCAACGAAATCAAGGCCGCCCAGCAGCCAGGCGTTGCCAGCCCGCTGGTCATGGCCACCGACGCCGAACTGCGCGACGCCATTGGTGCCGGTGCCGGCTCCCTGGGCCCGCTGAACCTGCCACTGCCGATCATCATCGACCGTTCGGTCGAGCTGATGAGCGACTTCGGCATCGGTGCCAACATCGATGACAAGCACTACTTTGGCGTGAACTGGGAACGTGACCTGCCGGTTCCGACCGTGGCCGACCTGCGCAACGTGGTGGCCGGCGACCCAAGCCCGGACGGCAAGGGCACCCTGGAAATCAAGCGCGGCATCGAAGTCGGGCACATCTTCCAGCTGGGCAACAAGTACAGCAAGGCGATGAAGTGCGAAGTGCTGGGCGAGAACGGCAAGCCGATCACCCTGGAAATGGGCTGCTACGGCATTGGCGTATCCCGCGTGGTTGCGGCTGCCATCGAGCAGAACAACGACGAGAAAGGCATCATCTGGAGCGACGCCCTGGCGCCATTCCAGGTTGCCCTGGTACCGCTGCGCTACGAAACCGAGCAAGTACGCGAAGCCACCGACAAACTGTATGCCGAACTCACGGCTGCCGGTTTTGAAGTGCTGCTGGATGATCGGGACAAGAAAACCAGCCCGGGCATCAAGTTCGCCGACATGGAATTGATTGGCATCCCGCACCGGATCGTGGTCAGTGACCGCGGCCTGGCCGATGGCAATCTGGAATACAAGAGCCGGACCGAAGCCGAGGCCCAACCGTTGCCGGTGGCTGACGTGCTGTCTTTCCTTCAGGCGCGTATTCGTCGCTGAAAACCAGATCAAGAGTCGTCATGTTCAAGCGAAACACCATAGCCCTGGGGGGCGCCACGTTATGTGGCGCCCTGCTGGTCAGCGGCTGCGCCAACCAAATGTCGCAACGCAGCGAGCACGAGGAACGCATCGAGCGCAAATTGCTCGATCACAGCCTGCAGATCGACGTGGGCGAGCCGAAGGTGCTGGAGCTGCCGCAACGCCGGGTGCGCATTCACGAGCAAAAGACCTTTGAGGTCACCGAGTTCGAAGTTACCCGTCGCTACGACCGCTACACGCCCTACCAGCCCTGGCGCAAACTCTATGAGATGCCCCTGGGCGCGGTCGCGCTGGTGGCGGGCGTCGGCGCCAACGTGGCGAACGTGTTTGCCCTGGGCAACCTGCCTGCCAGCATGACCCGGGATTGGCTCAGCTATGGCGTGGACGGGCTCAACCCGTTCATGAACGTGCAATCCAACGGCCGTGCGCAACAGAACCTGGCGGGTATCGATGAAGTCCAGCGCGACAAGCGCGTGGAGTATTCGAGCCTGCCCTGGAGCGAGCGCCCGGTACAGGTGACTGCCGGCAAGCAAACCCATGAGCTGACCACCGACCGCGATGGCGTGCTGCGCCTGAACCTGTTGGACAGCCCGTTTGCCGAGCAGGACCTGAACCGCATCAGCACCCTGAAGATCAGTGTTGAAGATGCCCAGGATGACGTGCACTCGGACTCATCCCTGGCCATCAGCGGCACCCTGCGGGGCAAATTGCTCGAAGCTCACGGTTTGATCTATGACGACCTGGAAGACGACGAGGTCAACGAGTGGGTGCACCGGGTCAAGCGCCTGTCGGAGCTGGGCCTGGAAGAAGAAGCCAGCGAGCTGGAACAGAGCCTGATCGAACTGACCCGCAATGATCCGGAGTTGCAGCAGGAATTCCTGCAGGCCTTGACCAAGGATGCCGGACGCCTGGTGGCGGATCCCGGAGCACGCTGAAGCCTTTAAATGTGGGAGCGGGCTTGCTCGCGAATGCGGCGTGTCAGCCAGCACATGCGTCAACTGACACACCGCATTCGCGAGCAAGCCCGCTCCCACATTTGGTTTTCGGTTTCTACCAGGGGAATTGGAGCTGCTCGTTGCCGTTGCTCAAATCCAGCAAACGCACGCCTATTCCCAGCAATCGCACCGGCTTGTCGCCGCGATTGAACGCCTGGGTCAGCAACTGCCGGTAGCTCTCCAGGTCCCGCCCCGCCCCCGCCTGCTCCAGGGTCGTCTGGGTAAAGTCGTGAAACTTCACTTTGACGAACGGCTTGCCCGCCCGATAACTGCTGTCGATGCGCGCCATGCGCCCGGCCAGGGTGTCCATCAGCTCCGGCAGTTTTTCCAGGCAACTGGGCAAGTCCGGCAGGTCGACATCGTAGGTATTTTCCACGCTGATGGATTGCCGGCGGCTGTCGTTCTGCACCACACGGTCATCAATCCCACGCGCCAGGCTCCAAAGCCGCTCGCCAAAACTGCCGAACTCTCGCACCAGCGCCAACTTGTTCCACTCCCGCAGTTGCAGGCAGTCCTCGATCCCCAGCCGCGCCAGCTTGTCGGCCGTCACCTTGCCCACGCCATGGAGCTTTTTCACCGGCAGCGCCGAGACAAAGTCTTCCACCTGGTCGGGGGTGATCACAAACAGTCCGTTGGGCTTTTTCCAGTCGCTGGCGATCTTGGCGAGAAACTTGTTCGGCGCCACGCCCGCGGAAACGGTGATGTGCAACTGGTTGGAGACCCGCCGGCGAATGTCCTGGGCAATGCGCGTGGCACTGCCGCCGAAATGCGGGCTGTCGGAGACGTCCAGGTAGGCTTCGTCCAGGGACAACGGTTCGATCAGGTCGGTGTAGTCGCGAAAGATCGTCTGGATTTCCTTTGATGCTTCTTTATAAGCATCCATGCGCGGCTTGACGATGGTCAGGTCCGGGCACAGCTTCAGGGCATGGCGGGACGACATGGCCGAACGCACACCATAGGCCCGTGCTTCATAGTTGCAGGTGGCGATCACCCCGCGACGGTCTGCCGAGCCACCGACAGCCAGGGGCTTTTGCGCCAGGGTCGGGTCGTCGCGCATCTCGATGGCGGCGTAGAAGCAATCACAGTCGACGTGGATGATTTTGCGCTGCGTCATAGATAAGGCAGTGGTTCTGGGCAGAAAACGGACAGGCCGGCAGTATCTCACTCACACCTGTATATAGCACCAGTAGTTTGAATCTTCCGCTTAAGCGGTAGGAAAATTCACAGGTGAATTCATTTTCTCAATCGAAACACACCCCCCAATAGAGCTGAAAGCCTCGGCCAGACTGGCCCCGCGGCCTATCAAGGGGCCACCTTGGAGAGCTAACCGATTGAACCACAAGCGCTTTTCTTTGAATCAGCGGTTGACACACTCGCGTTCCTCTGTAGAATGCCGACACACAGACGCGGGATGGAGCAGTCTGGTAGCTCGTCGGGCTCATAACCCGAAGGTCGTCGGTTCAAATCCGGCTCCCGCAACCAAACATCAAAAAAGGCTACTCGAAAGAGTGGCCTTTTTTGTGCCTGTCTGTTTTAGCCCTCGCGTCGATTGTCTGACAAAAAACCTTTCCCAATCGCGCACTTACCGCACCCGCGTGACAATCCGACGCTAAATTGCACTTATTTGACCCATCGTTCGATTAACGGTTGACACCCCGCCGTTGCTCTGTAGAATGCCGCCACACAGACGCGGGATGGAGCAGTCTGGTAGCTCGTCGGGCTCATAACCCGAAGGTCGTCGGTTCAAATCCGGCTCCCGCAACCAAACATCAAAAAAGGCTGCTCGAAAGAGTGGCCTTTTTTGTATCTGACGAAAAAGTCCTTTTGAAACAATGGCATGGCATCTTTCATGAAACCGTACACGGTTTGTAGAGTCCATCTCATTGCAAGCTATGCTAAGTCTTCAAGCACTGTCCTTCTACGACCAATGGGCGCTGTCGCCGCACTTCGCGATACGCGTTAATATTTGTAATTATTTTGTCCATAGGGATTGGTAACTTGGCTGGATACCTCCATCCTGTCGCGCACAATCCACGAGGTGATTGATGCGCGCCAACTCGTCTGAACCACAAGACTCTGTCACAGCGACACAACCGATCACTCCCACCCGTTTGCGCTGGCTGGATCTGTTGAGCAAATACCGCCAACCCATCGGGCTGGCCGTCACCTTGTTGCTGTTCGCAATCGCCCTTATCGCCTGTCGCCACCTGTTGCTTGAACTGGATCTGTACGCGCTCCACGATTCAATCCTTGAAGTACCCAAGCCTGCACTGCTGGGTGCGTTCGGTGCTGCTGTCGCCGGCTTTATCATTTTGTTGGGCTATGAATTTTCCGGTGCCCGTTATGCCGGCGTGAAGCTGCCTGCCAAGACTCTGGCCTACGGCGGCTTTACCGCATTCGCCATCGGTAACGCGATTGGTCTGTCGATGCTCTCGGGCGGCTCGGTACGCTACCGTTTATATGCACGGTATGGCATCGGCGCTTCGGAAGTGGCGCGCATGACCGTGTTTGCCAGCCTGGCCCTGGGTTGCGCCCTGCCGCCGCTCGCTGCGCTGGCCACCCTGAGCAACCTGCCTGCCGCGTCCAATGCCCTGCATCTACCTGCCAGCCTGCTCGGCGGCATCGCCGGTGCTGTGTTGCTGTTAACAGCCGCACTGTGCATCGGCATCTACCGCCGCCGCCTGCCGGAACAACCGTATCCGGACAACCTGCTGGTCAGGGCCGGGCGTCGCACCTTGCGCCTGCCGGGCCGTCGCCTGACCTTCCTGCAACTGATCATCACTGCCCTCGACGTGGCTGCGGCCGCTACCGTGCTGTATATGCTGCTGCCGGAAGCGCCGCCCTTTGGCCCGTTCCTGCTGGTGTACCTGCTGGCCCTGGCCGCCGGTGTGCTCAGCCATGTACCCGGTGGCGTCGGGGTGTTCGAAGCAATCCTGCTGGCTGCCTTCGCCGACAAGCTCGGTGCCGCGCCACTGGCGGCCGCACTGCTGCTGTACCGGATGATCTACGTGGTGCTGCCGCTGTTGATCGCTTGTGTGTTCCTGCTGGTCAATGAAGCCCAGCGCCTGTTCCATACGCAACAAAGCCTGCGCGCGGCCTCGGGCCTCGCTGCGCCGATCCTGGCCGTACTGGTTTTTTTGTCAGGCGTGGTCCTGCTGTTTTCCGGCGCAACCCCGGAAATCGACTCACGCCTGGAAAACATCGGCTTCCTGATTCCTCATCGCCTGATTGACGCGTCGCACTTTGGTGCCAGCCTGATCGGCGTGCTCTGCCTTCTGTTGGCCCAGGGCCTGCGTCGACGGTTGTCCGCGGCGTGGATGCTGACCATGGTGCTGCTGCTGACCGGCGCCCTGCTCTCCCTGCTCAAGGGTTTCGACTGGGAAGAAGCCAGCCTGATGACCATGACGGCAGTGCTGCTGGCGATCTTCCGGCGCTCGTTCTACCGCGCCAGCCGCCTGACCGAACTGCCGTTCTCGCCGCTGTACCTGGTGGCCAGCGTGTGCGTACTCGGTGCGTCGATCTGGCTGCTGTTGTTCGCCTACCAGGACGTGCCCTACAGCCATCAGTTGTGGTGGCAGTTCACCCTCGACGCCAACGCCCCGCGGGGCCTGCGTTCGCTGCTGGGCGCGGCCGTGGTGCTGGTGGTGGTGTCGCTGACCTGGCTGCTGCGTACCGCGCGCCCGATCATCCACTTGCCGACACCGGATGAGCTGGAGCGCGCCACCAAGATCCTGATGAACTCTGCACAACCCGACGGCGGCCTGGCGCTGACCGGCGACAAGGCCCTGCTGTTTCATCCCAACGACGAAGCGTTCCTGATGTACGCTCGTCGCGGTCGCAGCCTGGTGGCCTTGTACGATCCGATTGGCCCGACCCTGCAACGGGCCGAGATGATCTGGCAGTTCCGCGACCTGTGCGACATTCACCACGCCCGCCCGGTGTTCTACCAGGTGCGCGCGGAGAACCTGCCGTACTACATGGACATCGGCCTCACCGCGATCAAACTGGGTGAAGAAGCCCGGGTCGACCTCAAACGCTTTGACCTGGAAGCCAAGGGCAAAGAGATGAAGGACCTGCGCTACACCTGGAACCGCGGGACCCGTGATGGCTTGTCCCTGGAGATCCACGAACCCGGCCAGGCCCCGATGGAGGAGTTGAAAGTCATCTCCGACGCATGGCTGACCGGTAAGAACGTGCGGGAAAAAGGCTTTTCCCTTGGACGATTCAGCGACGACTACCTCAAGCACTTTCGTATTGCGATCATTCGCTTCGAAGGGCGCCCGGTAGCGTTTGCGAACCTGCTTGAGACCTACAGCCACGACCTGGCCAGTCTCGACCTGATGCGTGCGCACCCGGACGCGCCGAAACTGACCATGGAATTCATGATGGTCGGCCTGATTCAACATTATAAGAACCATGGCTACGCCCGCTTCAGCCTCGGCATGGTGCCGTTGTCGGGCCTGCAACCACGACGTGGCGCCCCGCTGACCCAACGCCTGGGCTCGATGGTGTTCCGCCGTGGCGAGCAACTGTATAACTTCCAAGGCTTGCGCCGCTTCAAAGACAAGTTCCAGCCTGACTGGGAACCCCGTTATATGGCCGTGCCCGCAGGACTTGATCCGCTGGTGGCACTGGCCGACACCGCCGCCCTGATTGCGGGCGGCTTGACTGGATTGGTGAAACGCTGATGATTCGACGCTCCTGGCGGTATGTATTGGCATTTTTGGTGGTACTGGCACTGATCCTCGGTGGCGGCTACTGGTACTGGAACCGCCCTGCACCGCAACCGACTCTGGAACAACTGCCCCAGGCCGATGGCACGGTCCTGACCCGCGTCACCCCGGGTACCGCGCCCAAGGCCCGCGTGGCCGTGGCCGTGCTGGCCGACGAAACCCTGACCGACAGCCAACTGATCGCCCTGAGCCAGGGCGGCGCAGCGCAGATCGTCCAGGTGATCCTGCCCAAGGACGACTGCAAGCTGCAGGAACAAGCCCTGCAAACCGCCCTCGGCCAGCTCGCCGGCCCGGCGACACTGGTCAGCGGCATCGGCCCTGGCGCATCCCTCGCCTGGCGCTGGCTGGCCGCACAGAACGACGACAAGGCCAATGCCATCTCCGTCGGCTTCGCGCTGGCGCAGCCAGGCTGCAACGACCCGTTGCCGAAGACTTCGGCCCACGGTAGCTGGCTGGTGGCCTGGAACGATAACCCTGACGACGATGCTGCCAGTTTTGTACGCGATACACCGCGTGCTACCACCAGCATCAGCGACTACGACGTTCACTACCCGCAAGTGCTGAACAACGAGCTGCGCAAGCAACTGGTAGGCTCGGACAACGGCGGCCTGGCGATCCCGGTGGTCGAAGTGCCGGCTGGGCAGGCCAAGGACACCGTCACCCTGTTCCTCTCCGGTGACGGCGGCTGGCGTGACCTGGACCGCGACGTGGCCGGTGAAATGGCCAAGATCGGCTACCCGGTGGTGGGCATCGATACCCTGCGCTACTACTGGCAGCACAAGACCCCGGAACAAAGCGCCAAGGACCTCGCCGAGCTGATGCAGCACTACCGGCAGAAATGGGGCACCAAGCGCTTCGTGCTGACCGGCTACTCGTTCGGCGCCGATGTGCTGCCGGCCATCTACAACCGCCTGCCGGAAAACGAGCAGCAGCGTGTAGACGCGATCATCCTGCTGGCCTTCGCCCGCACCGGCAGCTTCGAGATCGAAGTGGAAGGCTGGCTGGGCAACGCCGGCAAGGAAGCTGCGACCGGCCCGGAAATGGCCAAGCTGCCGGCCGACAAGGTGGTGTGCATCTACGGTGCCGAAGAAGTCGACGAGAGTGGCTGCACCGACAAGACCGCTGTCGGCGAAGCCGTGAAGCTGCCTGGCGGCCATCACTTCGACGAGAACTATCCGGCGCTGGCCAAGCGTCTGGTAGACATCATCGAGAAGCGCCAGGGCAAGACCCCGGCCGAATAAGCGCCCACAAAAAAGCCCCCGCTGCCGCAAGGCACCGGGGGCTTTTTGTTGGGCTTACATTTCTACTTGAGTACCGAGCTCGATCACCCGGTTAACCGGCAACTTGAAGAAGCGCAGGTTGCCGTTGGCGTTCTTCAGCATGAACGCGAACAACCCTTCGCGCCAACGCGCCATGCCCTTGATGCGGGACGCGATCACGGTTTCGCGGCTGAGGAAGTAGGTGGTGCGCATCGGGCTGAAATCCAGGTCATCCAGATGGCACAGCTTCAGCGCTTCGGGCACGTCCGGTTCATCGGTAAAGCCGAAATGCAGGATCACCCGGAAGAAGCCTTCGCCGTAGGCATCCACCTCGAAGCGGCGTGCGACCGGCACCCGTGGAATGTCTTCATAGACCACCGTCAACAGCACCACCTGCTCGTGCAGTACCTGGTTATGCAGCAGGTTGTGCAACAGCGCATGAGGCACGGCGTCTGGCCGCGCCGTCAGGAACACCGCGGTGCCCTGCACGCGATGAGGCGGTTGTACGCGGATACTGCTGATAAAGATCGGCAACGGCAGGCCGCCCTCGTCGAGACGGTCCACCAGCAATTGCTTGCCGCGCTTCCACGTGGTCATGAGTACGAACAGCACAATCCCCGCGAGTACCGGGAAAGCACCGCCCTGGACGATCTTCGGCACGTTGGCCGCGAAGTACAGGCCGTCCACCAGCAGGCAGCAGACCAATACCGGCACCGCCAATATCGGTGGCCATTTCCACAGCAGCAGCATCACTGCCGACACCAGGATAGTGGTCATCAGCATCGTGCCGGTCACCGCCACGCCGTAGGCCGATGCCAGTGCGTTGGAGGACTCAAAGCCCAGCACCAACAGGATCACACCGACCATCAGCGACCAGTTCACCGCACCGATGTAGATCTGGCCCTGCTCGGCACTGGAGGTGTGCTGGATATGCATGCGCGGGATATAACCGAGCTGGATGGCCTGGCGCGTCAGGGAGAACGCACCGGAGATGACGGCCTGGGACGCGATCACTGTGGCCAGCGTGGACAACACCACCAGCGGGATCAGGGCCCAACTCGGCGCCAGCAGGTAGAACGGGTTTCGCGCGGCCTCAGGATCGCCGAGCAACAAGGCACCCTGGCCGAAATAATTCAGCACCAGCGCCGGCAACACCAGCATGAACCAGGCGCGGGCAATGGGTTTGCGGCCGAAGTGGCCCATGTCGGCATACAGCGCCTCGGCACCGGTCAACGCCAGCACTACGGCACCGAGGATGGCCACGCCAATGCCCGGGTGAGCCTCGAAGAAACGCACGCCCCACATCGGGTTCATGGCGTTGAGTACTTCCGGATGCTGGGTGATGCCGTAGGCGCCGAGGCCGCCCAGCACCAGGAACCAGGTCACCATCACCGGCCCGAACAACTTGCCGATGCGGTCGGTACCGTGTTTCTGAATCAGGAAAAGGGCCACCAGCACAATCAGGGCGATCGGCACCACCCATTTTTCGAGGCCATCGAAGGCCAGTTCCAGACCTTCCACCGCCGATAACACGGAAATCGCCGGGGTAATCATGCTGTCGCCGTAGAACAGCGCCGCGCCGCACAAGCCACAGACCACCAGGAAACTGCGTAGCCGCTTGCGCTCACCCGCTGCTCGTCGCGCCAACGCGGTCAAGGCCATGATGCCGCCTTCGCCCTGGTTATCGGCGCGCAACACGAACAGCATGTACTTGATCGATACCACCCAGATCAGCGACCAGAAGATCAGCGCCAGGATCCCCAGCACACCGTCATGGTTGACCTGAACCCCATAACCACCGGTAAACACCTCTTTAAGGGTGTAGAGCGGGCTGGTGCCGATATCGCCGTAAACCACCCCCACTGCCGCCACCAGCATGCCGATCGGCTTTGCGTTGGACTGCTCGGCACCTGCTGCCTGACTACTTGCCTGACCCATCAACCACTCCTGCCCTTTGACCTGCGGTCTTTTATAAACAGCGCGCCTGCTGCGGGCGCCTATGCTGTCCACAGCATGCGCTGTTTTACTTCTCGTTACAGACGATTTATTGACCGAGGAAATTCACTCAGGTGCAACGGCGCGAAGCATAGCGCAGCACTCGTCGTATTTCCCTGCATAAAGCTGGTCAAGAGCGATTCCCGTCGCTAGAATTGCGCACTTTTTGATCAGAGGCACACCAAGTGCCCATCCGCCACCTTTCGTGCACGACGGGCGGCGTCATTCAATACCGAGGTTAGACATGTCCACCACCATCGCAAAAGCCAACCCCAAGGTCGGCTTTGTATCCCTGGGTTGCCCAAAGGCTCTGGTCGACTCCGAACGCATCCTTACGCAACTGCGCATGGAAGGCTATGACGTCGTGTCCACCTACCAGGACGCGGACGTGGTGGTGGTCAACACCTGCGGCTTCATCGACTCAGCCAAGGCCGAGTCCCTGGAAGTGATCGGCGAAGCCATCAAGGAAAACGGCAAGGTGATCGTCACCGGCTGCATGGGTGTGGAAGAAGGCGCCATCCGCAACGTGCACCCGAGCGTGCTGGCCGTGACCGGCCCGCAGCAGTACGAGCAAGTGGTCAACGCCGTGCACGACGTAGTGCCGCCGCGCCAGGACCACAACCCGTTGATCGACCTGGTGCCGCCGCAAGGCATCAAGCTGACGCCGCGCCACTACGCCTACCTGAAGATTTCCGAAGGCTGCAACCACAGCTGCAGCTTCTGCATCATCCCGTCGATGCGCGGCAAGCTGGTGAGCCGCCCGGTGGGCGACGTACTGGACGAGGCCCAGCGCCTGGTCAAATCCGGCGTGAAAGAGCTGCTGGTGATCTCCCAGGACACCAGCGCCTACGGCGTCGACGTCAAATACCGCACTGGCTTCTGGAACGGCGCGCCGGTGAAAACCCGCATGACCGAACTCTGCGAAGCCCTGAGCAGCCTCGGCGTATGGGTGCGCCTGCACTACGTTTACCCATACCCGCACGTTGACGAGCTGATCCCGCTGATGGCCGCCGGCAAGATCCTGCCGTACCTGGACATCCCGTTCCAGCACGCCAGCCCGAAAATCCTCAAGGCCATGAAACGCCCGGCCTTCGAAGACAAGACCCTGGCGCGCATCAAGAACTGGCGCGAGATCTGCCCGGACCTGATCATCCGCTCCACCTTCATCGTCGGCTTCCCCGGCGAAACCGAAGAAGACTTCCAGTACCTGCTGGACTGGCTGACCGAGGCCCAACTGGACCGCGTCGGCTGCTTCCAGTACTCGCCGGTGGAAGGTGCTCCGGCCAACCTGCTGGACGCTGCCATCGTGCCGGACGACGTCAAGCAGGACCGTTGGGAGCGCTTCATGGCGCACCAGCAGGCCATCAGCTCGGCGCGCCTGCAACTGCGCATCGGCCGTGAGATCGAAGTACTGATCGACGAAGTCGACGAGCAAGGCGCTGTAGGCCGCTGCTTCTTCGATGCACCGGAAATCGACGGTAACGTGTTCATCGACGATGCCAGCGGCCTGAAGCCGGGCGACAAGGTCTGGTGCACCGTGACCGACGCCGACGAGTACGACCTGTGGGCTGAAAAACGCGCATAAGGTGTAAAGAATTGAAAAAGCCCTGCCTCTGGACAAGATGCGGGGCTTTTTTAGGTCTATCGTTTTGCCCATCGGCGCCAATCATTGGCAAGGGGCAGCGGGCATGCGTCAGCATTCGGTTATCCATACACCCAAATCCAGCGACTATCAGGAACTGACCCGCATCTGGGAGGCTTCGGTGCGGGCCACCCATGACTTCCTGCCGGACAGTTACATCGAGCTGCTGAAAAACCTGGTGCTGACCCGCTACCTCGACGCGGTGATGCTGATCTGCACCAAGGACTCGCGCCAGCGCATCACCGGGTTTGCCGGGGTGGCCGCGGGCAAGGTCGAGATGCTGTTTATCGACCCCGAGCACCGTGGCCAGGGCCTGGGCCGGCAATTGCTGCGCTATGCCATCGAGTCGATGAATGCCGATCAACTGGACGTCAACGAACAGAACCCGCAAGCCCTGGGCTTTTACTTCAAGCAAGGCTTTGAGGTGATCGGACGCACGGACCATGACGGCATGGGGCAGCCTTATCCGTTGCTGCACATGCGTTTGCGCCAGGCCCAGCCACAGGCACGTCGCGGCTAAATGAAATGGAGCCGGGATTAACCGGCGCCACACAGGTACAATAGCCGCCCCCTTTTGTTTCGGCCCTTGTCATGACTGAACCCCTACGCCTCTCCAAACGCCTCATCGAACTGGTCGGTTGCTCCCGTCGGGAGGCTGAGCTGTTCATCGAAGGCGGCTGGGTCACGGTGGACGGCGAAGTGATCGACGAGCCGCAGTTCAAGGTCACCACCCAGAAGGTCGAGCTTGACCCTGAGGCCAAGGCCACAGCGCCGGAGCCGGTGACCATCCTGTTCCACGCCCCCGCCGGCGTGGATGCCGAGACAGCCATGGCGTCGATCAACGCCGAGACCCTGTCGGAAGAACACCGCTTCAGCAAGCGCCCGCTCAAGGGCCACTTCCTGCGCCTGACCGCCAGCAGTGACCTGCAAGCCAAGGCCAGCGGCCTGCTGGTGTTTACCCAGGACTGGAAGATTTTGCGCAAGCTGACCGCTGACGCGAACAAGATCGAACAGGAATACGTGGTGGAGGTGTCCGGCGACATGGTCGCCCACGGCCTGAACCGCCTCAACCATGGCCTGACCTACAAAGGTAAGGAATTGCCGGCGGTGAAAGCCAGCTGGCAGAACGAGAACCGCCTGCGCTTTGCGCTGAAAAACCCGCAACCGGGTGTGATTGCCTTGTTCTGCGAAGCCGTCGGCCTGAAAGTCGTCGCCATTCGACGCATCCGCATTGGCGGAGTCTCCATCGGCAAAGTGCCGGTAGGCCAATGGCGCTATCTGTCCGGCAAAGAAAAGTTCTAAGACTTTTTTCGCCGCCGAATCTCTCGATACCGCCTGCCTGGGCGGTGTCCACAGTTGAATGACCAGGATTGCCCACCATGATTCACAACGACGTACTGCGCAGCGTGCGCTACATGCTCGACATCAGCGACAACAAGATGGTCGAGATCATCAAGCTCGGCGGCATGGAAGTCACCAAGGACGACCTGCTGACCTACCTCAAGAAAGACGAGGAAGAAGGCTTCGTGTTCTGCCCGGACGAAGTCATGGCGCATTTCCTCGATGGCCTGGTGATCTTCAAGCGCGGCAAGGACGAGAGCCGTCCACCGCAGCCGATCGAACTGCCGGTGACCAACAACATCGTCCTGAAGAAACTGCGCGTGGCCTTCGAACTGAAGGAAGACGACATGCACGCAATCCTCAAGGCCTCCGAGTTCCCGGTGTCCAAGCCTGAGCTGAGCGCACTGTTCCGCAAGTTCGGCCACACCAACTACCGCACCTGTGGTGACCAGCTGTTGCGCAACTTCCTCAAGGGCCTGACCCTGCGCGTTCGCGCCTAAGCCCGTGAACTACAGCGTCTCGCCCATCGGTTTTGTCCGCTCCTGCTTCAAGGAGAAGTTCGCCATCCCGCGCCAGCCACAACTGGCGCCTGCCGCCCGGGGCGTGCTGGAGTTGGTGGCGCCATTCGACCAGGGTGAGGCGGTGCAGGGTTTGGAACAGGTCAGCCATGTGTGGCTGCTGTTCCTGTTCCACCAGGCGCTGGAAGACAAGCCCCGCCTGAAAGTGCGCCCGCCTCGCCTGGGTGGCAACACGTCCATGGGCGTGTTCGCCACCCGCGCGACGCACCGGCCCAACGGCATCGGCCAGTCAGTGGTCAAGCTGGACAAGGTGGAAGATGGACGCCTGTGGATATCCGGGATCGACCTGCTGGATGGCACACCGATTCTCGACATCAAGCCGTACGTGCCGTACGCAGACATAGTTGACACTGCGACCAACAACATCGCCAGCGCTGCGCCACAGCTGATTCCCGTGCAGTGGCTGAAGACTGCGCTGCAACAGGCAGAAGGCCACGCTCAGCGCCTTGGCGAGCCATTGGTGGCGTTGATCGAGCAGTGCCTGGCGCAGGATCCACGGCCGGCGTACCAGACGCCGGGGCCGGAGCGGGAATACGGGGCGCAGTTCTGGGATGTTGATGTGCGCTGGCACTATCCCGAAGCCGGGATGATTTGTGTGCTGGAAGTCGTGTCGGCCGGGTAAACCGGAAACAAATGTGGGAGCGGGCTTGCTCGCGAAAGCGGTGGATCAGTCAATACATCTGGTGACTGTTACACCGCTTTCGCGAGCAAGCCCGCTCCCACATTTTTTTTCGTCGCGCTTATTTCTCGACGAACGCACGCTCGATCAGGTAGTCGCCCGGCTCACGCATACGCGGGGAAACCTTCAAACCGAAGCTGTTGAGCACTTCGCTGGTTTCATCCAGCATGCTTGGGCTGCCGCACAGCATGGCGCGGTCGTCTTCAGGATTGATCGGCGGCAGGCCGATGTCACTGAACAGCTTGCCGCTGCGCATCAGGTCGGTCAGGCGGCCCTCGTTTTCGAACGGCTCACGGGTCACGGTCGGGTAGTAGATCAACTTGTCACGCAGGGCCTCGCCGAAGAACTCGTTCTGCGGCAGGTGCTCGGTGATGAATTCGCGGTAGGCGACTTCGTTGACGTAACGCACGCCGTGGCACAGGATCACTTTTTCGAAACGCTCGTAGGTTTCCGGGTCCTGGATCACGCTCATGAACGGCGCCAGGCCAGTGCCGGTGCTGAGCAGGTACAAGTGCTTGCCCGGCTTCAAATCGTCAAGCACCAGGGTGCCCGTCGGTTTTTTGCTGATGATGATCTCGTCGCCTTCCTTCAAGTGCTGCAATTGGGAAGTCAGCGGGCCATCAGGCACCTTGATGCTGAAGAACTCCAGATGCTCTTCCCAGTTCGGGCTGGCAATCGAGTAAGCGCGCATGAGCGGGCGGCCGTTGGGCTGTTGCAGGCCGATCATCACGAACTGACCGTTCTCGAAGCGCAGGCCCGGATCGCGGGTGCACTTGAAGCTGAACAGAGTGTCGTTCCAGTGATGAACACTGAGGACACGCTCGTGGTTCATGTTGCTCATGTACGGGGGACTCCTGGAAATGGGTCTGCGCCAAATGATGGATGCGCAATTGCACAGCATTCTAATGGCGGCGACAATATCTGTTAACTGGATTATTAAGATAAGGGTTATCGGTTATATCGATATGCGATTTACTCTACGTCAACTGCAAGTCTTCGTCGCCGTCGCCCAGCAGGAAAGCGTCTCGCGCGCTGCTGGCCTTCTGGCCTTATCTCAATCCGCCGCCAGCACGTCGATTACCGAGCTGGAGCGGCAATCCAGCTGCCAATTGTTCGACCGCGCGGGCAAACGCCTGAGCCTCAACGCCCTCGGTCACCAGCTATTGCCCCAGGCGGTGGCACTGCTGGACCAGGCCAAGGAGATCGAGGACCTGCTCAACGGCAAGTCGGGCTTCGGCTCCCTGGCGGTCGGGGCCACGCTGACCATCGGCAACTACCTGGCCACGCTGCTGATCGGCAGCTTCATGCAGCAGCATCCCGAGAGCCAGGTGAAGCTGCACGTGCAGAACACTGCGCATATCGTGCATCAGGTGGCGCATTACGAAATTGATCTGGGTCTAATCGAAGGCGACTGCAGCCACCCGGACATCGAGGTGCAAACCTGGGTGGAAGATGAACTGGTGGTGTTCTGCGCACCCCAGCATCACTTGGCCAAGCGCGGCCAGGCGACCATGGAAGAGCTGACCCATGAAGCGTGGATCCTGCGGGAACAAGGCTCTGGAACACGCCTGACCTTTGACCAGGCCATGCGGCATCACCGCAGCGCGCTGAATATCCGCCTGGAGCTGGAACACACCGAGGCAATCAAACGCGCGGTGGAATCAGGCTTGGGGATTGGCTGCATTTCCCGGCTGGCGCTGCGCGACGCCTTCCGGCGTGGCAGCCTGGTACCGGTGGAAACCCCGGACCTGGACCTGGCCCGGCAGTTCTACTTCATCTGGCACAAGCAGAAGTACCAGACCTCGGCGATGCGCGAATTCCTCGAGCTGTGCCGGTCGTTCACCGCCGGGGTGCAGCGCAGCGACGAGATCGTACTGCCGACCATTGCCTAGATCAGGATCACGGCCCACACCAGGGTAATCATGGTCAGCGCTACGAACTGCGCGGCGCTGCCCATGTCCTTGGCGTTTTTCGACAAGGGGTGCAGGTCCAGGGAAATCCGGTCGATCGCCGCTTCGACGGCGGAGTTGAGCAACTCGACGATCAACGCCAGCAGGCACACGGCGATCAGCAGCGCCCGCTCTACCCGGCTGACGTTAAGGAAGAAACTCAGCGGGATCAGGATGACATTGAGCAACACCAGCTGACGAAACGCCGCCTCGCCGGTGAAAGCAGCACGCAGGCCATCCAGGGAATATCCGCCTGCGTTGAAAATACGTTTGATACCGGTTTGACCCTTGAAAGGCGACATAGAGTAGGCAACTGAGCAAAAAGGTGTGGGGAAACTAGAGTAAGCAAAGTCAAAAAAACGTGAATGAACAGCGTCTTAATGCTGCGAAATTGACTCAAGTTGTTGCAAGAGCAGCGCCGCCTGGGTTCGCGTACGTACGCCGAGCTTGCGGAAGATCGCCGTGACGTGAGCCTTGATGGTCGCTTCCGACACGCTCAGCTCGTAGGCAATCTGTTTGTTCAATAGACCTTCGCAGACCATGGTCAATACGCGGAACTGCTGGGGCGTGAGGCTGGCCAGGCCATCACGCGCGGCCTTGGCTTCGTCGGAGACGTTGATCTCTTCAAAGGCCTGCGGCGGCCAGGAGACATCGCCATCCAGCACCGTGCGCACGGCTTTCTGGATGTCTTCCATGGAGCTGGACTTGGGAATGAAACCACTGGCACCGAACTCCTTGGAGCGCACCACCACCGACGCCTCTTCCTGGGCCGATACCATCACCACCGGTATCTGCGGGTATTGCCCACGCAGCAGCACCAGCCCGGAAAAACCGTAGGCACCCGGCATGTTCAGGTCCAGCAGGACCAGGTCCCAGTCGGACTTTTCGGTAAGGCGGGTTTCCAGCTCGGCAATGCTGGCGACTTCGACGAGGCGTACATCCGGCCCCAGGCCCAGCGTGACCGCCTGGTGCAGCGCACTGCGAAACAGCGGGTGGTCATCGGCAATCAGGATTTCGTATGTGGCCATTTATTAAATGATCCTGTTTTTTAGGGCGGCACTGATGGGTTCAGTGCTCGCCAACGCGCAAGGTGGCTGCCAGGCCAGCAGTCACCAAAGGGCGCGTTCAACGTCAAAAAGCGACGTATCCAATCTGTGACAGCGCCCCAATCGGCGCCAAGCATGCCCAGCGTAGCCTGGGTGGTCAAGCGCTACGCCCGTGGCTATTTTAGCGGGCTGCGCGTTTGCGCGGCCATCATGCAAAGGTCGGCTGGCCATGACACCTATAGATAAGGTGCAAGGCGAGTATGGACGACATCGGCCGGGTCCAGCGCCAGTTGAAACTTGGCGGCCAGGTAGTGAGTGCTGAATACGTCCAGATAGGCATCCAGGACTTCACTGGCTGCGGCATCTTCAGCCAGCTCCAGGCACAGCGCGGCGACTTCGGCGGTGCAGAAGTGGTCATCACGCTTGGAGCGACGCAGCTTGTAGCGCGACAGTTGCTCGGGCGCCAGGCTCAGCACCGGCAAGTGCTCCAGGTACGGGCTCTTGCGGAACATCTTGCGCGCCTCGCTCCAGGTGCCGTCCAGCAAAATGAACAGCGGGCGCTTGCCCTCCTCCAGCCTGACCTGATGGACCACCCGCTCCGGGGCCACGAATTCGCCGGGAAAGACGATGTATGGCTGCCATTGCGGGTCGGCCAGCAAGGTCAGCAACTCCGGCTCAACCTCAGTGCGCGACCAGGGGAACGCAGTCGTGTCGTTGATCACATCGGCAATCAGCCAGCCGGTGTTGCTGGGTTTCATCGGCTCTACGTCGTGCATCAGCAGGCACATGCCGGATCTGGCCTGGACCTTGGGCCGCCAGGCGCAGAGGCAGTACTCGGGAATCACCCGGCAGCCGGGGCAGCGTTCGGCCCGCGAGCCTCGCGCTACAAACGGTTTTACGGCACGGGCCAGGCGCTGCGTGCGCAAACGGGAGACGGCATGGCTCATCGGGAGCGCCGCAGGGAAGTGGAAATCGACACGGATAGAACTCGGAAGGCAAAAGTTACCGCAGTTTACCAGAGCCGCCCCCGGCCACCTGCACTTCCCGGCAATAGGCTGGCCCTAGGGGCAAGCGGTCACCTATAATCCCGCGCCACTGAACGCACAGCGCAGTGGCTGGTCTATGCACCAGTAACCGAATCAGGAGAGTTTCATGCTGCGTCTTATGCCACGCCTTGTAGTTCCGTCCGTCGCCCTCGCGCTGGTGTTGCCTCTGGGTGCCCAAGCGGCCTCGTTGCTGGAGGCTCAACTGAACAGGAAGCTGCAAAGCGTCGCAGAGGAAACCAACAAAGAACTGCCACGGGAAATTGACGAAAAGACCCTGGAAGTTGCCTACACCGTTGAAGGCTTGCAGCTGATTGACCATTTGAGCGTACTGCCCGACCGCGCCGAGCAAATGCGCGCCAACCCCAAGGCTGTGTACTTCCAGCTCGGCCAAAGTGTGTGCCTGAACAAGGGTTACCGCGAGCTGATGGCCAAGGGCGCGATCATGCGCTATGAAATCACCGAGAACAAAACCAACCGCCCGGTAGCCTCGGTGAAGTTCCAGGAAGCAGATTGCCCGGCACCGGCTGCCGCGAAGAAGAAAAAGTAAGCGATAACTCCTGTCGCGCGCCGCTGACCAGCGGCGCGCAATATACCCCTCTGCACTCTCCGCCATTGCCCGCCCGCGGCAGCGTCTAAACTCCCTCAGAAGTGATCAATAAGCGGTTGCCAGCCAAGACTTTATAGGCTCATGATCAATTCATCCTGAACGCCTGGAACATCGGGTTTTCACACCGTCCTGTAACATTTTCAGGGCAAAAGAGGGTTGCCCTCCTGAGCGTGCAATGCAAAGGTTTTTAATCATAAGGAATATACAGAACCGGTTTCGCCCACCTCGTTAATCAGAGGCAACGACACATGCAGTGTCGTGGTCCCGACGAATTTCTCGCCGGCACCCAGGGTTCTGTGAAGAAGGAGAAGTTGAATGCCTTACGAACCGAATGAACTCCTGATCCGTCAATTTGAAGAAAACGGCACCGACCTCACGCAGCAGGTCGACGCGCAACTCCACTTGATTGCGCCCAACAGTCCAAATATCCCCCTTTATCGCGACATGATCTTCACCGTGTTGCGCATGGCCCAGGACGACCGCAGCCGCTGGAATGCCAAGATAACCTTGCAGGCGATCCGGGAACTGGACCACGCCTTCCGCGTGCTCGAACAGTTCAAGGGGCGGCGCAAAGTCACGGTGTTCGGCTCGGCGCGCACGCCGGTGGAAAGCCCGTTGTACGCACTGGCCCGGGAAGTGGGCGCGGTCCTGGCCCGTTCGGATCTGATGGTGATCACCGGCGGCGGCGGCGGCATCATGGCGGCGGCCCACGAGGGTGCCGGCCTGGAGCACAGCCTGGGGTTCAACATCACCCTGCCCTTTGAACAGCACGCCAACCCGACCATCGATGGCACCGAGAACCTGCTGTCCTTCCACTTCTTCTTTACCCGCAAGCTGTTCTTCGTCAAGGAAGCCGACGCCTTGATCCTGTGCCCGGGCGGTTTCGGTACCCTGGATGAAGCGCTGGAGGTGCTGACCCTGATCCAGACCGGCAAAAGCCCGCTGGTACCGGTGGTACTGCTGGATGCACCGGGCGGTAGCTTCTGGCAAGGCGCACTGGACTTTATCCGCAGCCAACTTGAGGCCAATCGCTACATCCTGCCCACCGACCTCAAGCTGGTCCGCCTGGTGTACAGCGCCGAAGAGGCGGTGGACGAAATCAACCAGTTCTACGCCAACTTTCACTCCACCCGCTGGCTGAAGCGCCAGTTTGTGATTCGCATGAATCATCCGTTGAGTGACCGCGCACTGGCCCACCTGCAGGAGGCGTTCGCCAGCCTTCGCCTCAGTGGCGACTTCCAACAAATCGCGTACACCGGCGAAGAGCATGACGAGCCAAGCTTCAGCCATCTGACGCGGCTGGTGTTCAACTTCAACGGGCGTGATCAGGGACGGTTGCGGGAATTGGTGGATTACATCAACTTGCCGGAAAACTGGGCCCAGGCTCAGGGAAAAACGCAGCAGCGGGTGACGGAGACGGCGTGACCTGACACTGAAACGAAAAAAGGCCCGCTATTTTCATAGTGGGCCTTTTGGATTGTGCCAGTAGAACGATGCGCAGGTTGGGGCTGCTGCGCAGCCCAGCGGGAGCAAGCTCCCTCGCCACACCAAGCCCCGTAGTGATCAGAGCAACCATTTACCAGGCGCAGCCTTCAGTCATCCATATCCCGACCGCTCAACAGGCGACTGATCATCTCCATCGAAAACCCGCGATAACTCAGGAAGCGACCTTGCTTAGCCCGCTCACGCGCATCAATAGGCAGATGACCGGCAAACTTGCGCCGCCAGGTTTCTTCCAGTTGTGCCTGCCAACTGATGCCGCACTCACGCAACGCGAGTTCGATATCAGCCCGCTGCAGGCCACGCTGGCTCAGCTCTTCACGAATTCGTGCAGGGCCATAGCCGGATCGGGCTCGGTAGGAGACGAAACTTTCGAGGTAACGGGACTCCGACAGCAGCCCTTCTTCCGTCAAACGGTCAAGGGCTGCGTCGATCATCTCGGGATCTGCGCCACGCTGACGCAGCTTACGCGTCAGCTCGACTCGACCATGCTCGCGCCGTGCGAGCAGGTCCATTGCAGTGCGCCTTACGGCGACGGGTGTATCCAGGACAACGCTCATCGTTTGCTTCAGATGTCAGTGTCGACTTCTTCTACTTCTTCAACCGGCTCGCGGTTGGCGGCAGCCTTGACGTCAGGTGCCGGGGTCAGCAACTTGTCGCGGATCTGCTTCTCGAGCGTAGCGGCAACATCCGGGTTATCCGCAAGGAACTTGGCCGAGTTGGCCTTGCCCTGGCCGATCTTGCTGCCGTTGTAGGCATACCAGGCACCGGATTTCTCGACGAAACCGTGCAGCACGCCCAGGTCGATCATCTCGCCGTTCAGGTAGATACCCTTGCCGTAGAGAATCTGGAACTCGGCCTGACGGAACGGCGGGGCCACCTTGTTCTTCACGACTTTAACGCGGGTTTCGCTACCAACAACCTCGTCACCTTCCTTCACCGCGCCAGTACGACGGATGTCCAGACGGACCGAAGCGTAGAACTTCAGCGCGTTACCACCGGTGGTGGTTTCCGGGCTGCCGAACATCACGCCGATCTTCATCCGGATCTGGTTGATGAAGATCACCAAGCAGTTGGCGTTCTTGATGTTACCGGTGATTTTACGCAGGGCCTGGGACATCAAGCGGGCTTGAAGGCCCACGTGCATGTCGCCCATTTCGCCTTCGATTTCAGCCTTGGGTACCAGGGCTGCCACGGAGTCGACCACGATCACGTCGATGGCGTTGGAGCGCACCAGCATGTCGGTGATTTCCAGCGCTTGCTCACCGGTGTCCGGTTGCGAAACCAGCAGGTCGTCAACGTTGACGCCCAGCTTGCCGGCGTATTCAGGATCCAGGGCGTGCTCGGCATCGACGAACGCACAGGTGGCGCCCATTTTTTGTGCCTGGGCAATCACCGACAGGGTCAGGGTGGTTTTACCGGAAGATTCAGGACCGTAGATCTCAACGATACGGCCTTTTGGCAGGCCGCCAATGCCGAGCGCGATGTCCAGACCCAGAGAGCCAGTGGAGATAGCCGGGATCGCCTGACGGTCGTGATCGCCCATACGCATTACGGCACCCTTGCCGAATTGACGTTCGATCTGACCCAGGGCCGCAGCCAAGGCTTTCTTCTTGTTGTCGTCCATTAAAGTCCTCACGTAATCAATAAGGCCTGGCGGCCAACACCTGTATAAGTAGACAGTATTGTTCCACAAAGATCCGTGATCGCCTACCCCTGATTTTCTATTTCTGCTGCAGCTCGTCGCAACAAGCCCTCTAGCGCGGCCTTTACCGTTTGTCGGCGGACCTCGTCGCGGTTGCCGGGGAAGTGTTCGAGCTCGGCGGTAACCTCATCGCCCACGCCCCAGGCCAGCCATACGGTGCCCACCGGCTTGTCCGGCGAACCGCCATCGGGCCCGGCCACGCCGCTGACTGCCACGGCAAAACGCGCCAGGCTTTTCTCCTGGGCACCCCGCACCATCGCCTCCACCACTTCGCGGCTGACGGCACCGACCTTGGGGAACAGGGCTTCCGGTACATTCAGTTGCCGGGTCTTCTGGCGATTGGAATACGTGACATAGCCCGCCTCGAACCAGGCCGAACTCCCGGGAATCCGCGTGATTGCCTCGGCGATACCGCCGCCGGTGCACGACTCGGCCGTTGTGACGTGGGCATTGAGAACCTGCAAGCGTCGGCCAAGTTCAGCGGCGAGTTGAGTAATTTCCTTCACGGTCATCTCCTGGAGTGGACGGGCGTTCGCCTACCCTACAGGAGCCCATGGGCCATGCAAGTTACAAGAGACTAACGCGCGACGGCCCGGACATACGCCTGGCAGGCGCGCAAGGCGATCATTGCGTTATCGCCGTCGTCGGTGATGCCGATAATTCGTTGAGCATGCGCCGGGTCAAGTCGGGCTCGCGGGGCGCCATGAACCACGCTGCCGGGGGTGGCGGTGGCTGGCATTGGGCAGCCTCTGGCTGAGTCGCTGGCGTCGAGAAGGACTGACAACCGCACATCAGCAGTGGCCAGACGATCCCGCAGGTGAGCCTGATCACGCTGTGCATCGGAAAGCTCCCGAGTGTGTTGTTGGTCGCTGGCGCTGAGTTGTTGCTCCAGTGCCAGCCGTTTGTCCTGTTCGGCCTGTTGTTGCTGGCTGAGTGCTGCGGCATGCAGAGCCTGCAGGTGCTCGAGTTGTGCGCCATATCGCCAAGCCTGTACCTGCCAGGCAACACCCGCCGAAACTGCGAACAACAGGCAAAACCCAAGCAGGCGATACGACGTCAGGAAGCCCATGACACCGCCTTCGCCCGCGCCCACAGTTGCATACGGTTCTCCAGACCGTTGAGGCCACCATTGATGCGCCGGGTGATCGTGGTGAACTGGTCCTGGTCAGCCAGCTCGTTCAAGCCATTGCGCTGCCAGAACCACGCGGCAGATTCGCACGCCCATTGCGGCGTCTCCAGCAACTCCGGTTGGTGCAACAAACGCTCATCGCCGAACAGTGCCTGACTGCACGCCAGGTAGTTGCGCCGGCCGGTGATCTGGATCAGGCCGCGGCCGCGATACTTCTGGCCATCGCCATCAGCTTCCGGGGAGTTGCCCAGGCGGGCGGCCAGGGTACCGGTGTCGTATTTGCTCAGGTATTGATCGCTGCCCAGCTCACGTACGTAGCGCAGTTCGCCGGATTCGTGGCCGATTTGGGCGAGGAAGGCGGCGATGCGTTTGGGTGTGGTGATTTGGCGGTTGGACATGGCTGTGTTCAGCGCAGATACGAAAACGCCCGCTTGGGCGCGGGCGTTGGGCATGATTTGCACAAGATCATTCTGGGTTATCGGCATGAAAAAACCTCCGAACTCACGAGCACCACACTATTGTACAAGGCCAACCATCCAGTCCGGTTTAACCGGCCGAAATTCGGAGGCTGGAAACTTCGAGTTCTGCGGCCAATCACGCAGCAGTTGGAAATAAGCCAGCAGTTGCGCAAATTGTCCTTCTGTCAGCGTGGTATCTCGCTTCAGGTCGGACTCATCCCGATGGCGCTCGCGAAGCCACTTGATACTGTCGATTTCCGAATCCCGCCAGAGTCGTTCGGATTCACACTCGTCCGTGTTCCTCAGTTTTTCATCGAGATGCCAGGACGAGCCATCCCAAACGTGATCTGACCCGGGGCGTTTCAGCGAGGTAAGTTCCAACGGCAACTCACCTAACTGCTGCCATTGGATCTCCTCGCCGGTATCCGTTCGATACACAAGACCGCGCAGGTCCGGAACCAGGTTCCAGATAGCTTGAGCATCTTTAACGTGAACCGCAGCAAAGCCGGGCTCGGTTACAGGCGGGGCTTCACTGAAAGCCATGGAGGGGATAAGCCAGGCCCCCTCGACAAGTGGATCGGGGTCAGCAAAAGCCGTTCCGATGTATTCGCCCGTCACCGGGTGTGCCTGATAAATAACAGGGGCAGAAGCAGTCATGATTGACCTCAGTACTTGATGCACATAAGACGGGAAGTGTTGCGCGGACGCGTTTCGTTGGCGGTGCGTGGAACACCATTGACGCCGTTGGTTACGGGGTCACCGGTGCTGCCAATGTTGAACGATGCGTTGGAACCACCGCCCACGCCGTTCCAGTTGCCTGGGCTCCCGTTCAGGGTGGTGCCAGGACGAGGGCCGTGCCAATGGCCTTGCATCGCATCCAGTTGCAACGACCCCAGCCCGCGTTGCGGGTCCACGCCGCGTCCATCGTCAAAGCCACGGATGAACTCACCACGGCTGTCCGGCAGGTTAAACGTAGTGCTTCCGTCACCAGCGCCAAACGTCGTCCCTATCACGTCAAACAGCTTTGAATAGGCTGTACGAGAAACCGCAGCACCGTTCTCTTTCAAAAACCCAGCCGGTGCCGAGGCACCGCAATACTGAATCGTCGTCCCGACCGGAACCCCCATCGACGCTGGGTCGAGATTTCCAGAGTGCCAGAGCCTTCGTGTTGGGCTCCAGACCTTAGCCTGAGAGCAGCCTCGGATGTAGACATCCGGTTCTGTGTTCCCCTGCTGAAAACCAATCTGCCCCGCGTAATTTCCGTCGCCGTAAGGGATATTCACCAATCCGACGTAGTTGGCGAAACTGGTATTCCCGGCACTGTAATAGTAAAACCCGCCGGGTAGCCCAACGGTATCAATCGCGGCAGCAGGTGCAACATTGCCACCCAGTCCGTATTGACCAATGCTCAGCGCATCTGTCACACCATAGCCCGCAAGGGTCGTGGCCTTATCCGCTTTGGTTGAAGGGTTGAAGTTGATCTCAGACCAAATTTTCTTCGAACTCCAGAGCAACTCACCGTCCGCGTTCATCGCGAGTGCTCGAGCAATTATCTTGCCCCAATGGAACATGATTCGTGGTGCATAGTTGAAATCTCGTGTGGAATCAGAAACTTCTTGCGCTTCACGAATTTCCAGTGCGCCCCCCTGTCCATTGCCGATCTCACCCAATATGCTGGAAGAAAGACTTGGGCGCTGCTGGGACGTACGGCCTACCACCAGAGCATCCGTAATCCCATACCCCGCCAACGTCGTCGGCTTATTCCTCAACTTCAACCAATCACTCAACACACTCAACGCTTGCGCCAGCTGATCGGTCTTCGTCTCATCCGGCGCAATCCCCGCCGCCGCCAGCACATTCAAAATCTCCTGCGTAACCCCATTCCCCCAAGCCGCCGGAATCAAACTCCCCGGCGTCCCGGTCACCGGGTTTTCATCCACAAACTTGCCATTCACCAGCCCAACGCTGGGCACACTCTTTGGATAATCCACGCTTCTATCCTCTAGTCATAATTGATGTGCACCTGCGTATGTGCAGGTGCGCTGCGATGAATCAGGCACTCCAGGGCATTGCCCGGGTTGACGCCAAACCGCTCTCCCCAATAACTCGCCCCAAACCGCCGCCCCAGGTGCTGGCGGCCGCCGGTGTTGAGCGTCCACATGAAGTGCGCCTGCCAGGTGCCAAAATGCGCCGCGCCAAACCGTGAGCGGCCCATGCGCGGGGCGCGATGTTCAGTGACACTGGCGTCGGGATAACCCTGGCTGCGGGCGATTTCGATGTAGTACGCGGCGCGCTGGCTGCCCACCGCCAACAGACGTCGACGCACCGCCAGGCGACGGTCGTCGTACAGCGGGCTCAAGCCCAGGCAAGGGTCGGGCAGTTGCATCACCCTTTCCCACTCCGGCACCAGTTCGCTGACGGTCACGGGGTCCATTTCGTTTTGCAGGTCGCAGGCGCGGGCGTCGATGCGCGTAAGTTCTTCGGCGATGCCTTTGAGCACCGTCTGCAACTGCGGCATGGTCTCCAGGTCCCAGGCCGGACCGCTGGGCAACAGGGCGATCAGTTGTTCCTCGTACTGGCCAGCCGTCCTTATCCCAGCCATGTGATACCTCCAAACACCAGTAACTGGTTTGTCGCCGCCGTAACGTCCGCCAGCGGGCTTGTCAGTGTGTGATCGGTCTCACCGGTGGCGGTGCTGATGGCTTCGGCGATGTGGGTCAGCAACAAGCTGTCGCCCAGCCCCGCCTCGCGATTGTGCAAGTCTCGCAGTTGGGCCTCGACGGCCGCGCGCACGGCGCTGGTGTCGGGGGTCAGGCGCAGTTGATAAACCACTGGCTTCATCACCGGCGCCAACACATACACATCAGCGGTCACTGGCCGCAGCGGTTCGATATGGGCTTGAACCTGCGCCAACTGCGCTGCATTGGGGATCGGCTGCGGGTCGTCGTCACGCATCACGAACACCCCCACCGTCCCCGGCCCCAGGTAATTGCCGCGACACCATGCGCGGGTAATGCCGGGCACTTCGAGGGACCAGGTCTCGTAATCCTGTGCCGAACCGCCCTGGGGAATAACGCGATAGGAACGAATCACCCGCGCCCGCAGCGACTCCAGGGTTTCTCGTGCCACACCGCCGGTCAGCCCCGGCGCCAGCACGGTAAAGGTCGAACCAATACCTTGCAGCGGCTGGACCGCGATCAGGCTCAGCCCGGCATCAGCGTTGCCCAGCGTGCCGGCATCAATCGCCTGCACCGTGGCGGTGTTGAGGCCTGCATGGGTGGTACCGGCAGCGGTGACTTTGAAGCTGCGACCATCACTGGCTTGCAGCACCGTGTCCACATCCAGCACCGCGCCCGCCGCTGCGTTAAAACTCACGGTGCCACTGGCGGCTACCGCCGCCTTGCGTGCCTGGTTCAAACGCAGCGCAGCGATGCGTTCCAGGGTGGATTCATCGGCGGTATCCGGCAGGATCTGCTCAGCGATCCAATCGAGATAACCGTACAGGCCGAACGCAGCGCCACTCAGTGTGCGCGCCAGGACCTGGGCATCGGACTGGCGCAGCGAATCGCTGGCCAGGTCGCTTTGGGTGCGTTTGATCAGCACCGGCAGCGAAGGGGTTTCAAACGGCATAAATCACCTGCCAACTGTTATCAGGGTTGATGTCCAGGCGCTCGCCATCGGCCAGGGTCAGCTGCGTGCGCAGGTTGAGCCGCTGGGCGTCGAGGCGCTCACTGAGGACTTCGATGGCGCTGCAATGCCCGTCGTCGATCAGCCACTGCAAGGCTTCGCGGGCATAGAATTCGGCGTCCAGTTGCGTCTGGCGGGTCAGCTTGACCCGGCGCAGCAACCACAACCTTGAGCCGATACGGTCGTCGGCCACGCAGGGAAAACTGTCGCCCCACCAGCCGAAGCGCTCGTCATCGTCAACAGGGTCATCCGGCGCGGCACGGCGCCAGGTGAACAGGCTGATCAGCACCGAGCGGGTCAGGGCCTTTTTCAGGTTGTCGGAGACAAACATCACTGGCCTCCCGCCGGCGCACCGGTCTGACCGCTGCCGGGCTGGACGCCCACATGCACGTGCTGGATCTGGCTGATGCCGCCGGCAATCTGATCGCCCTGGGAGATGATCTTGCCGCTCTGGGTCAGGGTCGGCGTATCAATGTTCACCGCCTGGCTGGCGCGGATATTCAAGGTGCCGGTTTCAATGTCGATTACCCGCCCGCGCTTGAAATGAACTTTGTCGCCTTCGTCGGTATAGATCGCCACTTCACCCGGCGCCAGGGACTGCAAGCGATAGCGACGGTCGGCCACCACCAGCACGATGGCATGGGAGCGGTCACCGCCCAGGAAGGTGGCGATGCCTTCAGCACCCGCCAGAGGGTTGCTGGTAAAACCGTAGGGTTCGAAGTGCTCCATGTCGTCGTTCACTTCGCCTGCCGTCAGGCGCATTTGCAGCGATTGCAGCTTGGTGGCCGAGTGGGCGAGCACGACAGTGCCGCGCGCCAGCAGGCGAGTCAGTAAGCTCATGGAAATTCCTTGGTGGTTAAGCGGATGGCAACGGATTGGCATCAAAGGTGGACGGCGGCGCCACCTGTAGCGTGGTGATCGAACCTTGGTCGGAGAGCGACCAGGTGACCTTGGAGATCAGCATGTCCTGGTCAAAGCCCAGCACCGGATCGATCACCCGCACCAACAGGTTGTGGCGCCACAAATCGCCGTTGGACTGCCGCCAGCCTTGCACGGTGTAGGTGGTGGTCAGGGCTTTTCCGGTACGGGTGGCGCGTTCCCAGTCGGCGCGTTGCTGGGCCAGCTCGGGGGTCAACTGCGTCGGTTCGCTGATCACCGTGACGCGTTTTCGCGTGGCTTTTTCATCCCGGGAAATCCCTGAAACCTCACTGACCGCCGCTGCACTTTTCTGATCATCGCCCTTGTGCTGGCCGATGACGCGGTACTCGGAAAATACCGAGCTGAAGTCCATCGGTGCGTTAGCCGAAAGGATGTTCTGTCCCAGCTCCAGGCTGTCATTCGCACGCCCTGCACTACCGGGCGATGCCAATACCAGGCGCCCATCCGCATCGTCGGTGGAGAACACCCGATACAACGTCAGCAAGCGGTCGATGGATTGAAATACCGTCTCCCCGGGCACGATGCTGTGGGTATGCAGGCGCGCAGTTTCGGCAATCTCGCTGTGCACCTCCACGCCATAGGTGGCCGTCAGCGCCCGGACGATGCTCAGCACACTTTGCCCGCGCCACTGGCCGGGCTGGTTTATCGCTGCGCAGTCCACAAGGTCCTGGGTCACTGAACCGCCCTGAATACTCAGGCTGATCTGTCGGCCGTCGTAACTGATGGGCGCCTTGAACACAAAGCCGGTGAGCACCAGGTCGCAACCGATGCGTACCTGGCAACGGGCGCCGGGCTTGATCGGCGCCGCCAGGGTTTGCCCGGGCCATTGCCAGGTGATGTTGAGGGTGAAGGTGCGAAATTGACGCTCCAGGTCGGCGCTGATTTCCACGCTTTTCCAGCCGCCATAATCCAGGCCGTCCACGGTTAGGGTGACGGCATTGTCCAACTCGTTCATGGGTTACTCCCTGACCACTTGCAGGTCCGCCGGTGGCAGGAAGCCCGGATGGGCCACCCGATTGCGCTGCACCACCTCGCCCACTCGCGTCGCGTCACCGAAGCGCTGATAGGCCAACAGCAAGGCGGGCATGCTGCGCATCGGCGTCAGATTGACCAGCCGGACACCGGACGAAGCCACCGCCGTCAGATGCGCGAACATCTGTTGGCGCAGGTCGTTCAGCGCAACATAGTGCCCGGCGTCGGCCTTCAATGCGGCTTGCCACATGGCTTCGTTCAGAAGGTCACGCAGCACCAGCACATCGTCGGCCACCGGCACTTCGCGGCGCTGCACCGGCTGTGCCGCCTGTTGCGCCACGGATGGCGTGGTACTGAGGGTCACCGCTTTTGTCGCCACCGGTACGTCCGCCAGCCAATGGGCGATCTTCACCCACAACGCATCCTGTACCAGGTTGGCAGTGGCTTGCACCGCCGCCACGCTGTCCTTGCCGGTGGTCAGCTTCGGCACGTCGATAGTGCGAGCCGCTTCCACCTGCTGCGAGAGGTTGGCCAGCATGCCGCGATAGCCGTTGCGGGCAAATGCCTTCAACTCTTTCAAATCGCCGAGCAAGCCCTTGAACTCGGCGCTCAATTCCTTGGGCACTTCCTTGATGGCTTTGACCAAGGCATTCAGGTCGCCATACAACTGAATCAGTGGGGCAAATTGCTGCTCAATTACCTGGTAAACCTCTGCCAGGCCATTGCGCAACGCCTGGATGCCCACCCGCGCCTGCTTCACCAGTGCGACGGCCTGCTCAAAGCGCAGCACCGCCGAACCCAGCAAACTGTCGGCCGACACCAGCAACAGCTGGCGGGTATTGACCGCCGTAGTGGGAAACTTCAAAGGTTCGTCGGGATAGAACTTCAGGGCAAAGGTCACCAGCCCGCCGTCCTGGCGGGTTTGGGTCATCTCGCATTCGCCGACCTTGACCTGCAACCGTCCGAGCCACGGGTGCACCAGCTCGCCGGCGCCCTCCTCCAGGGCCTTGAGCAACTTGTCGCGTTGCTCCAGGCAATCCTCGCCCACTACAAATGCCGTCAGCTCATGCACCCTGGACTGTTGGCCCAGCCCTTCAAAAAAAGGCAGGTCGCGCTGAGGGTATTCGTGCAACTGGCCCTTCTTGCCGACCGGGACTTTCGCCTGGTCAACCCAAAACCCGACGCCACGAAACGACGCCGGCAACAAACGATCACGCCAGCTCATTGGAGCCTCCAAGGGACAGGGAACGGTAGCCGACACGTGGGGTGACGCTCAGGCCGGGCTGGTTGGTTCTGGGCTGGTCCACCCGCAGGCCCGCCGGTGCATTGTCGAAGCTCACCCGCAAATCGCCGTTGAGCTGCGTGCGGTTGTTGGCAGCGGTTTGTTGCAGCAGCGAACTGGAGCTGGACGCCAGCGGTGATACCAAGCCAGGACCCTTGCGGAACCAGGATGGGTTACGCGCGCTTTCGGCATTACGTTCCTGTTGCTCGGTGGTCAACTCCAGCACACTGCCGGTCGCCTGGTTGATCACCTCACCCAGCCCACCGTTGAACAGCTTGCGAATCGGTGCGGTGATCACCGCCAGCTTCTCCGATAGCGCCGTGAACCAACTCAGCACCGGTGCCCACATGGCTTCAAGTTGCTCCATCGGATGCCAGTCGTCGAACAGGCCACTCAACACTACAAAGGCGTCCTGGGCCTGCAACTTGATATCGCGCCAGATCGAGGCGAATGCACCGCTGACGCTACCCCAGACGGCAGCAACCTTGTCCAGGGGCGACCAATCGAAGTAACTGCTGACGATGGTAAAAGCCGCCAGCGCGGAGAGTTTGAAGTCACTCCAGATCGCCGCAAACATCTCACTGATCACTCCCCAGTTGGCAATGATTTGCCCTTGGGGTGACCAACTGAACAGGCTTTTCATGAACTCGACCACCGGCACACTCAGTGCCTTGAGCAAGTCCCAGAGGGCCGCAAAAAAGCCGCTCAACGGCGTCCAGTTGTTGACGATCAAACCCATTGGCGACCAGGAAAACAGTGTGGTGAAAAAGCCGACCAAGGGCTGCGCCATTACCTTCAGCGACGTCCACAACCCGGAAAAAAAGCCTGTGATCGGCCCCCACAAGCGCATCACCTGTTCCAGCGGACGAAACGCAAAGACCGTCTGGAAAAACTCGCCCAAGGTTCCAATCGCCGCCATCACCCGTTCGCCGAGCCCGACAAAAAATGCCGAAATCGGCTTCCAGTTGGCAACGATCAAGCCTGCCGCCACGGCAATGCCTACAGCCACCAAAACTATCGGATTGGCGCTGAGCACCAGCTGCATCAAGCCCAGTGCCTGAGACACGCCGGTGACGGCCGCCTGCATAGCGGTAAACGCTACTGCGCCGGCAGCCAGGCCCTGCACCAGTTGCGGATTTTCGGTGAGCACCTGGGCCAACGTCGTCAGCAACGGCTCCAACCCGACCACCACCGCCGTGACGGCCGGCAACAGCGCAGTACCAAACGCCACCGACACCTTGTCCAGCGACGCGTTGAAATCCTTCAGCCCTTGCGCCGCCGTTTCGGTAACGCCCTGCCCCACGGCGGCATTGACCTCGCCGACCTCAGCCTTGAACGCCAGCGCCGATTTGATACCGCTGATAAACGGTGCCGCCAGCCCACCGCCCTTTACCAAACCGGCGATATCCAGCTTGCCGAGACCGGTCTGTTCCAGGTTCTGCCTGAAGCGCCCGACCATGGCCTGCAGCGCAGCGAGCTTGGGCGACAGCTGGTCGATGCCGGTCAGGCGCACGGCGGTACTTTCTACTTTCTGAGCTTCTGCCATCACTGCACCTGCTGCATCGCATTGATCCGTTGCGCATGCTCCAGGGATTCCCGGAGCGTATCCAAAGGCCTGGCCAGCATCTGTTCGGGATCAACCTTCCAGAACCAGGCCAGGTCATAGGCCACCGCAATCAGCTCGGCGACGGAGCCTGCGCCGCACTCATGAAAAAACCGGCGACGGCCCAGCTCAGCGCGTTGAAGTCCATCAGGTCGAGCTGGTTGACCGACGACGGCGGGATACCCGCGCACACGGCGATGTACTTGGCGGCGACGTCAAGGTCCAGACTCACGTCTTCGCCCTTGTCGATCTTGTACGGCAGCGCCTTGATTGCCCGCACCTCCTGCACCGTCGGGCGGCGCAGGGTGAGTTCGGTCAATGACTCGCCGTGGGCCTCGATGGCCGCTTGCAGCTTCACCGTATCGGTCATTGCCAGGTCCCCTTGATGCCTTCGAATTTCAGCTCGATCACGGCATCGTCGCCCTTGGCCACCGGCTCTTCCACCAGGTAGGCACCGGCCAGCACGTAGACCTTGCCGTTGTTGAATTCGCAGGTGACGGTCATGTCGGTGCCGGCGATCAGTTGCTTCAATGGAAAGTCCGGCGTGTGCAGCGCGGTAACTTTGAAAGACGGGGTGATGTCGGTTTCCTTATAGAAACCCGGCACCACGGTTTCCCGCTTGACGGCCATCAACGGTGCTTCGCAGCCGCCGTTGATGGTCAGTTGAGCGCCGTCCACTTTGACGTAGCAGGTGCCCGCAATCAGTTGACCCATGATGTTTCTCCCAAAAATAAGCCCGCACTCGGCGGGCTGGAATCAGTTGCGAAAAGCGCGGGGCCTACACCGCCGCGTCGTACTGCAAACGGAACTGGTTGAGCAGCGCGAACACCCGCAGCCCGTTGACGTAATCCGGCGGGAACAGCACGTTGACCCGGCTCGGGTCCTGGCTGTCGCGCTCGACGATCAGGTGCTCGGCGAACAGCTCGGCGTTCTCCACATGGCCTTCCAGTTCGAGCTTGGCGTACTGGGCAATCAGCTCACCGCGGATGGTGCTCGGGGTGACGATCGGCTGGCCGGCGCCAAAGCGCGTGCCGTCAGCAGCGAGTTTATGGCGCCCGTACTTGCTGGTGATCACGCTCTGCAGGCGGCGCACGATAAAGGCCGACTGGTGCAGGGTTTCGCTGTCCAGATAGGAATTGTCCGCCTGGCCGAACGCGTTCTTCTGGTAAGTGGTGATGGCCCGCTGAATGCGCACGTAACCGCCTTCGTAGTAAGCGGTGGCGATGCCGTAGTTGAGCAGCGATTGGCGCTCGGTCAGAGTGAAGCGCTCGCTCGCGTCGGCCGGATCGAGGCCCGGCAAGCTGCCGCTTTGGGTCGGACGACTGGCATCGGCAGAGATGAACACCGCCGTGCGTGCAGCCAATGCTGCGGCCTGGACCCAGAACGGTTGCGGCACGCCCGGCTCCATGGCCTGGATGGTCACGTGCTGGTCATTTCGCCCTTGCCCGGCCGCCACCAGGGTGCCGATAGTGCCGCGCTTGGCGGTGTAGACGTGGCCGAACAGTTGCTTGGCCCACGACCAACGACCGCTGTTGTCATCCATCACCGCTTGCCAGGCGTTGAGGCTGGTGGTGTCGGCCCAGGGCATGCAGATGAACTCGAACGGCTCGTCGCCCAGCGCAGCCAATGCCGCGAGCTGGTCCGGCACACCGGCGCCCGCCGCCATTTTGCCGAGCACGGCGGTCAGGCCGTCGGGGGTTTGTTCGCCGTTGCTCTGGCCCAGGCGGTTGAGCTGCAGGCTGATGTCGTTGCCACTCTCACCGGTCCACTTGGCGGTCAGGGTGACGGTGCCATCGGCGGCTACCGCACTGACCGGCAGGTCGGCACTGGCGTTGATTTTCAGCGCCAGGGCGGTGGCAGCCACGGCAGCCGTCGCACCATTGATCACGGTCGCTTGAACCCGGGTGCCGCCGACGTACAGGCTGAGAATGCCACCTTGGGTCGCGGCGCCGGTCAGCTTGAGCTCGGCCTTGGCCGCGCTGCCTTCGGTGCTGTGCAGCGGCAGGCACCAGATTTCGCCCACCGGGTCACTCTTGCGGAACGTCTCGTACATCGACGCCAGCATCGAACCCTGGCCACCGATACGCTTGGCCATGGCCTCGCTCGATACTAGCACCAGGCTGCCGATTTCCGGGCTGGTGACGTTGTCGTTGACCTGGGCCACGATCAATCGGCGCAGGGCCGACGACGCACTATTGGCTGCCGAATTATCCATCTCGGCGTAGAACAGCGGCACACGAATGTCCGCCGGAATATGACTGAATCCGATCGCCATTACTTGGCTCCCTGTGTTTTTGCCGCCTTGACGGCTTTGGTTGTGATGTCGCCATCGGCCAGACGTCGACGCCACCAGGCGTTGTCCGGGACTTCGCGGCCTTCGGCGGGCAACAGATCGCCCGCCTCCGGGTCAGGTACGGCACGGCCGGAAACCGGCAGTACGGTGATGCGTTTGCTCATGGTTTTACCTCGGCAGAAAACGTCATTTCCAGGCGCCCGTCGGGGCCTGGGCGTTGCAGGTTGGGGTCGGCTGGGTCGATGGCATCGACCCGCACCGTCACCCCGTTGAAGGACGGCAAAGCGTCCAGTTCAAGCTCGAGCCAGGTTTCCGCCGGCTGCGTGCTGAGGTTGCGTCCCAACTGGCTCTCGAGAAAAAACCGCAGCCGGTACAACCCGCGAACCTTGCTGAGCAACAGCCATTCGCCAGCGTCGTACTGGATGGGCTCGTAGAACCCCTCGGGCCTGTAGCCCACCAGCGCCCGCCAGACCTCGGCGCGCAAGGCATGCAGCTGGTCCATCGCCTGGGCTTGCTGGCCCTCCGGCAAATCCAGCACCAGCACCACGCCAAAATGTTCGCGCAGGGGTTGGCGACTGCTGTTTTGCGCAGCGTTAGGGCTGGCCTTGTCATTGATCGGCGTCACGACCGCCTGGGGTGAGTCGAGCACTGGCAGGTTTTGCAGCGCGTCGAGGTCGAGGCCGGCGCGGATGTGTTGGTTGAACGATGGACAGTGATCCCGAAGATGACTGACCAGAGGGGTTATCTTCATGGCATCTCACCAGGCAATAAAAAACCCGCCGAAGCGGGTGGGTAGAAGGAACCGATCGAGCACGTCATTGCGGTGACGACAATCCGTTCGCCTTGATCGTGCATCGGTAGCTTTCCTTGCGTTTGCCGACGGCCGTCAGCGTGTCGATGGACCAGCGCCCCTGCATGAAGCCGGGCCAGGTTTCATCCAGCACCAGCAGCCCTTCGGCCTGGAACGCCGGGTTGCCGGGGCATATCACATTGATCTGCAGGCCTTCACGGCTAACCCGGCGCATCTCGCCTTCGGCCGCCGTCCTGGCTTCGTCTTCGCTCTGGTAGCGCTGGGCAAGGACTTTGAACGGCGCACCGCCCACCTCCACCTCACGTTTCTTGCAGGTAGCGGCATCCCACCAGGACGCCTTGGCCCCTTCGAATTTGGCCCGGCTGGTCTCGGTAAAACTGGCGCTGATAAACGCGCGGTCGCCCGGACGGTTATCACGGGTGACCGACAGCCGCACTTCTTGCAGCGGCTTGCCCGACAGCGAGGTGATCTGGCCTTTACGGCCCAGCACATACAGCTCGTCGACAGGCTTGGCCACCGCATCAAAACGCTTGGCAAGCCGGGTCAGGAAGCTCATGTCGCTTTCGTTGGTCTGGTCGATGTGAGCGATCTTCTCAGCGTCCAGATCAGGCGCGACCCTGGGTGAAAATCCATAACGTATGGTCAGTTGGCGGAACAGTGCGCCCAGGGTGGTCGGCCCATGGCTGGCTGTGCGGCGCTGTTTGAATTCGTCCTGGTCGAACGGCGCCGCCGTGGCCACCAGCACCAGGCGCAGGGGGAACAGGTACGGGGTGCGCTGGGTAATCTTGAAGAGCCCCTTGTCCTCCAGGCCGGTCTCCAGGTAACCGACCCGCAGGCCGATCCTCCCACCCAGGCTGGGCAATCCCTCAAGCCCTTCGATGTCGAGGGTCAGCTTGAGCTGGTCGGAGACGAAGCCTGCGGCATCGGTGTGTTCCCACTCCAGTAATCGCTCGTTGAGCAGCGCGGCATTGGTCCCGTAAATTTCCACCGCCGGTGTGAATCCAAGTGCCATGGTTCCTCCTTAATCCCAAACCGAAACCGGTTTTTTTGCGGCGGGCCGCGCGTCCAGCTCCGGTACGATTACACCGATGCCGGCCGGCAATACCGCCCCGTGTTCCGCGAGGTCCGGGTTGAGATGCCACAGTGCTTCCTCGGCAGCGTCGTCGCTGCGACCCAGTTCGCGGTAGAGCAGCAGGTTGACGGAGTCACCGGCAATACTTCGGACTCTACGCATTGACGAATTCCTCCAGTATCAACGTCCAATTGATCAGCATGGCGGTGCCGTCGTCGATCACGTTGGCTTGTTTCTCGTCCACCGATTTGATCGTCCACAGCCCCCAGTTACGGCCAATCCCGTCCACCAACGGCAGCGGTGTACGCAAGGCCTGCAAGTCGCGCAGTTCGTCGAGCCTGGCCATGCCAATGCCACGCGCCGCCTTGCCGGCAAAGGTCAATGTTTCGAGGGCCTGGCCGGTCTGGCTGGACTTGGGTTTGCCGGCAATGATGTCCAGCGCGACCCAGCCACCGCTACTGTTACGGTCGAGGGTCGCGTAGGCAAACCCGCGCGACAGCCCGAAAATGAAGCTGCCCAACACCATTTGTTGTCGCATTAAACCGCTCCATCGGTGAGTGCCGCGTCGCGTCGCGTCGCCAGCAGGTTGTCCATCGACAGCGGCGTGAACTGCGCCTCGATCTGTTGCACGACGAGCGCCGCCAGCGCCTGGTAACTGGTCTGCTCGGGTGCGGTAATGTTGATCTGCGGGGCGAAGTTGATTTGCCGGTTGTCTGTTTGAGCGTTGGGAAGGCTTTGGCTTACCTGTTCGGGTGGCGGGAGACGGTCGTCGCTGCTCATGACTTTCTCGCCCAGGCTCGCCCCGACGTCGCTGCCGACGAACGTGCCGACGACGCCGCCCACCACCTTACCGATTGCACCGCCGGCAAAGCCGCCGATCACACCGCCCAACACTGTGCCGGCACCCGGAATAATCGAACCCAGCGCCGCCCCGGCGAGCGTGCCAACGGCTCGCCCAATGGCCAGCCCTGCAACCTCGCCGGCCACACCACCCGCGACGCCACCGCCTATCGACCCCACACTGGCGCCAACGGACTCTTTCAGGGTGCCATTGCTCGCGCCCTTGATGAGATTGACACCCGCGTCTGCCACCACCAACGCCAACGAACCGCGCTTCGCGATTCGGCTGGCCCTGTTGGTTTTCGTGGGCGCATCAGGGCCTGAGTTGTTGCCTGGAGTGCGCGCGCCCTGGCGTGTGTCGTTGCCTTGTGACTTCCCTTTGCTGCCGGACGGGTCGGACTTGTTGCCACCGGCATCGCGGGGCGCGTCACCCTCGCCCAGGACTTTCCCGGCGACCTTGTCGAAGACTTTGTCCACGACAGTGCCGCCGAGCTTCTTCGCCAGCGGCACCATCACCACCGCGGCCAATGTGAGGGCGGCCGTGGCTTTGGGCAGCGATTCAGCCAGCCAGCCCAAGCCATTGACCACTGAGGTCAGCACCGTCAGTGCGCCGATTTTCAGGGGTGCAATCGCCGTATCGGAAGCTGTCTCCAGGCGGGTGGTACTGGCCTGGAAGGCTTGTTCATGAGCTTGTGTGGAGTCTGCCCGCCCGGTCGCCGAACGCATGACCGAGCCCTGGTCTCCCAGGACCGAAGTCGCGTAAGTCGACTTGTCGGCCACCGCCGTAAAGGCCTGCTTCAGCGTGTCGATCACCGGCACCAGACTCAGAATCGAGCGGTTACCGTCGAACAACTGCGTGGCCAGTGCCGCCTGCCTTTCCTGGGGCTGCGCCTTGAGCGCCTCGAGGACCGTCAGCACTGTTTGCGGTGCGTCCTGCTTCATGCCTGCCGCAAGCACCTTCGGGTCAAGCTTGAGCTCTGCCCAGGCAGCACGCTGCCCCTCGGACGCACCGTCACCCTTGGCCAGCGCGGCGCCGACTTTTTCCACCGCAAGCCCGGCAGACGCCCGGTTGTTACCAACCGTCAGCAACGCCGCCGAAAACGCCGCTACCTGCTCGGGGCTCATGCCCGACGTTCTCGCCGCAGTGCTCTGGCGCACAATCGAACCAATATCCACCGCATCGGCCTTGAGCGAAGCGTGGGAACCCAGCACGTTGGTGGCGTCAGCCAGATCCAGCGCCTGCGGGCGATCCAGCTTCATCGACCCACGCCAGCCGCCCATCATCTCGCCGGCCGTCTTGATATCGGTCTGAAAGGCCGCGGCGATGAGCGCGCTATCGCGGGCGAACTGCAGCAAATCAGCCTGGCGAGTTTCAAGGTCCTTGCCTACGCCGGACCGGGGCCCCACCTGCTCCACCCTTGCCAGGTCGACAGCATCTGCGCCACTTGCGGCAACCATCGGGTCTGACGCCAAGGCCAGGTTGGCTTCGCGCAGTTGTGTGCGCTCATGCCCGGCAAACCCCACCACTTCATGCAGGTCGGTCATCGCCGTTTCCAGCGCCTGCGAGGGTTTGACGGTATCGGATGAGGCGCCGCCCTTGCTATTGCCCTTGCCGGTTTTCAGGGCACCCATCACATCGAGCAATGAGCCGTTGAACCTCTCCAGCGTGTCGATGAGCCGGGTCTGCCCCGTGACCAGTTGCGTCAGTTGCGCACCGACATTCGCCAGTTCCTGGCCCGGCACGGCCTTGGGTACGGTATCAAGCAAGGACGGGCCGGCAAGCATCGGCGCAATCGGCTGGATGCTGGCGCCTGCCCCGGCCGTTTCAAGCGAGCCGTAAATCGCCTCGCCGTCCCTGGCGATGAGCGACCTCAATCCAAATTTACTGTCTGCCATCCGCTCTACTCCTGTTTGACGCCAAGGCGAGTGATCGCGATGTCGTAGCGGCGCAATGCTTTTCCGGCGTCCCAGTCCAGGATTTCCGCTTCATTTACCGAGTAAATGAGCGGCACGATGTCGAGAATTACTTCGATGTCGCGCTCCGAAAGAAGTCCGCCGGTTTGTTTAAAAAATCGTCGATGCGCCCCTGCAGTTCGGTCCAGTCGGGCACGCTGAGGTCGGCGAGATCCGGGATCATCAGGCCGGTGCAGTGGGCAGTGATGAACTCGGCGCGCTCTTTGTTGGTGGCGAGTTTTTTCATCGCCTTGGTGGCACGCAGGGCGGGCATTTCCAGGATCAGGCTGGTGAGACGGCGGCCGCCGGTGTCAAGCGGCAACAGCAGCGAGACGTGCTCACTGGTCGCCGATTCGCGGGGCTGCTCGTCGGCGTCGAGGAAGTACGAGGCAGGCCGGGTCGACATGTCGTGCACGTACTGGGCGATGCTCACATAGTCCGGACGCTTGAGTTGGTCGAGTTCTTTTTCCGACAGGCCGGTGGCGAGTTTGGCCAGTTCGAAGAACTGATCGTCCTCGTCATCACCGGCCCGGGCCAGCGCGTCTTTTTGCGCGGCGTAGAACAACGGCTTGAGTTGAATCTGCTCGATCAGCGCGCCGGTATCAGCGGTGATCGGCGACAGCAGGATGTGCAGCGGAGGCATCCAGGCCATGAGTCAATTCCTTGGTGAAGTATGGGAGCGGGAAAACCCGCTCCCGGGGCCTTAAGGCATCAGTACCGCGCGGCGGGCATCGCCGAGGATGTCGACGCCGTTGAGCACGAACTTCTGGGTACGCACGTCGATGTCGATCACCGGGATGCCGTTTTCCAGGCGGTTGTAGGTGCGGCAGGAGAACTCCAGGGTGATGGCGGGTTTATCGCCCATCTTCAGGGTTGTCTCGGTCAGGGTTTTCAGCTTGCCGCCGATGGTGTGGTAGGTGAAGTAAGTCTTGCCGTCCTGGTCCTGGCCGGCTTCACGCACGTTCAGCAAAATGTCGTCGCCCAGGCGCACCCCCAGGGCAAGCATGATTTCCGGACCCGCACCTTGCAGCTCCAATGTGGCGTTGAGCACTTTGGCGCTCTTGGCCATTTCTTCGGCGATGAAACGTCCGCCGGTCATCTGTTCCATGTCGAAGTCGATCTTCGGCGGTGCGAACGAGGTGACCGTCGCCGACAACGGCAGGCCTTGAAGGGTGGCCGCCATGGCCTGTCTGATTCGGTTGGTAAACATTAGAGAACGTCCTCCAGGAACTGCTCGATGATTTCATCGCGGGCGTTGAGTTGATAAATCATGTGTTCGTTCGGCGCGTAGCGGCCGTAGTCGATGACGATGAACCAGGTGCCGTTCTTGTACTTCTCGACACTGTTCAGTTCAGGGTGCAGGTACACGCTGCCGCCTGGAATGGTCTCGTCGGCCACCAGGGTTTGCAGCCAGTCGTTGATGCGCTTGACCTCCTGGTCCATGAACGACTTGGTGAGGTTCTTGGCCATGGCTTTCTGCCCGGCCTTGACCAGCTTGCGGCTGATCGCATCTTCCAGGCCTACGTAGCTGATGAACTTGCCGGTGATGGAGCGGTTACCCAGCAGCGAGAAACCGCCGAGGATGGTGCGGGCGTAGTAGCTCACGCCGTAGCGGTTGAGCAGGTCGCCTTCGGTGGAGGTGTCGAGGATGTTGTACTCAACCACGCGGGACACGTCTTCGGCGAAAGTCACCTGGTTGCCCGGGCTTTCCCACTGCTTGACCTTGGCCAGCGCGGCGATGGCCAGGGACGACGGCGCCAGGAACACGTTTTTCTTCGCGGCCTTGGAGTACACCGACGGCATGTTGTGCACCAGCAGGCAACGGTCGAAACCGAGATCGGCACCGCCCAGTTCGCCGCTGTAGGTCACCTGGTCGGCGACGGTTGCGTCCTTGCCGTCCAGCACCACACGGGCCTTGATGCGCTTGCCGAAGGAGGCGAATTCGCCGGCCACGGCCTTGGTGCCGGTGAAGCCCGGGGCGCCGATGATGGTCAGGTCTTCGGGGACGCTGGCCAGGGCGGCGAGGCCCAGTTTGCGGCCGGTGACCGGCTCTTCACCGCCGATTACGTTATTGATGGTGTCGGCCGGGGTGGTGCCCTCGTCGACGATCACAACGTAGACCGGCACCTTGACCACTTTGAGGATCTGGTAAACGGCGTGGAACAGCGTGCCGGTTTCAGCGCCGGTAGGGTCCAGCAGCGCCTGGGTGGTGAAGCTGTTGATGCGGAACGGGGCGTTTTTCGGAATCGACGCATGGGCGTTGGGGGCAGTGCCCACCAGGCCGATGACGTTATCGCCCAGGCCACCCATGGCCTCGGGGGATTCGGTGGCGTTCACGGTGATGCCGTTGTGTTCGAAGTTCAAAACCTCAGCCATGATCAGTCAGCCTTCTTCGGGGTGGAGTTGAGGACGCTGGTCAGTTCCAGGCGGCCAGCGGTGCGCAGGGCGGATGCTTCGACGTCCAGCAGTTCCAGTTCCTCGCCGGCGGTAGACCAGTGGCCGTTGCCGGTGGGGAATGGAATGAGGACGGTGTAGGTTTGGCGATTAAACATGAGTGGAATTCTCCGGGTGGAAAATGCCAAAGCCCCTGCGAGAGGGGCTTTGGGCGGGCGAAAAAAAACCGCTTTCGCGGTGGGTGATTATTTATCTTCCGGCAACGGGAACCGCGCCTTGATTTCGGCCACTTTGGCTCGCCATTCCTTCTCCTTCTCAGGCGTACCGTCGAATTGCCACTCGAGGTACATCGGGTCCGCTTCGCTGACATAGGCAGAGCGGCGAGCAGCAATAGTGCTAGCGAGCGCTGCAGAGGCAGCGGCTTTCTCGATCAGCGCTTGAGCGGCCACATCACTAAAGCCAAGACCTTTAAGTGTCTGCACGCTGGCAGGTACGTTGATCAGCGCGTCACCAGCGGGGGTTTCCAGTTTTTCAATAAACAAAGTCATTTGATCAGTCCTTAAACCTTGGCGGTATACCGAGTGTCGTTGTCGTAGGAATAAGCCAAGCGCTTCTCTTCATAGGTCTTCCCAAGCACGGCATCTGCCTGGGCCAGCGCATAAGGCTTCACTACCCAACGCACCTCCCAATCAGCCGTAACGTCATCTTTCATGATCACTTCGGTATCCACCTTGCTGAAGCTCACAGGGTAATCAAACGTTTTGGTGATCGTGTAACTCAACCCACCTCTTAGGTACATCCCGGAGAATTGTGGGGACGTGGTCAGCTGACCAGCGACCAAACCGACATACATGGGTTTAAGCCCTGTAACGGCACGAGCCGTGCAAATCATGCCAAACGAGATGCCCCGAACCGTTTCGCGATAGGTTTGCGATATTCGTTTGATCGACAGGAAGTTGGCATCACCATTCCATGGAAAACCAACACCTTCCAATTGCAGGTTCAAGCCGGCGATATGATAGATACCCTCACCAAAGGGCGCCTTTTCGCTATCTCGAGAAAAAATTCGAGAGATAGTAAGCTCGGTTTCTCCCCCATCGTTACCGGGCATGCTCCACCACACTGGGTAAAGCACGTCCGTGGACAAGCCGGTAAGGTCAATATCCTGCTTGTAAAGCGCGCGGCCATTGATGTCTTTCGCTTGTACACCGTTACGCCACGCAGTGAACTGACTCGACGCAGCCTCTACCCGTGCATCAATTTTGCCAATCTGGTTAGTCACCGTTTCTGTCAGCTTGTTACACGCATCAACCACTTTCGTGATAGTCGTTTCAATTCCCATCATCAACTCCCTGTCAATTAGTCTTTTCAGCACTTTTGTCAGTGCAACTACTTCGCTTCGAGATGCATAACCCGCAACATCAGATCAACGTGGCGGGACATATTGCCAACCGAAGCCGCCGCCATGATTGCGATTTCTTCAGCCATCAATACATTCAAATTCTCGCTCCCCACCACAATCGTCACGCTATCCGCCGGCAACGGCGAAATATCCAACGTGAACTTCTGCAGTACCCGAGCGGCCGCCGCTTTATACGTGAGCAGCTTCCCCTCCACGGAATACACCGCCAACAACGTGCCACTGGCGAGGTAAAAACCAAACTCGCCGATCTCATACTCGGCCTCGCCATCAAACAGCGCGGCCATCCGGAGTTGCCGGTCGCCCAGATCCTCGTAGTCCACAATGGCGACCCGCTGGCGCTCGTCACGCAGGGCCACTTCGGTGCCGTCGGGGTTGTAGCGGCCAGTACCGGCGCCAATGTGGGTGATCTCGCCTTTCAAGCCCTGGTTCTTTGCCTGCAGCACTTCATCCAATCCCTTGGAGGTGAAGCGCACCAGGCGTGTAATTTCATCTGTCATGGCTGCGCCCTGAGGTCGTAGTCGTTAATGGTGTAGTGCCGGGCAACCCCGGCACTGTTTAGCCGGGCCGCCAGCCCGAGTTCAGGCAGTACGCCGCACAACTGCAACTCGCCATCGCTGAGCGGTGTGTGCGCCACGCTTCTGCAAGCAAGTACCCCGTGCAGCTTCACTTCGGGCAACGCCCCGGGCTGGCCCTCATCACCGATGCTCAACCCTGGATCAGCGGCTGCAGCAACACGTAAACCCTGGGAGGTCTCGTGCACGATGGTGATGGTGGCCAGGTCCCGCTCGCTCTTCGCCGCGTTGATGCGGCGGATCAAACGGTTGTGATCGCCACTGGACCAACTGCGACCGATGATTGCCTGCACATCAAAGGTGTAAGGCAGGCCGGTTGGCCGCTGTTGATACCAGGCACTGATATTGGGGGTGAATCCCAGGGATTCGACGGCGTAGCTCAGCGCCTTGGGCGTACCGGCCTGACGCTGGATTTGCCAGGACAAGGCCACGGTGAGGCGCTTCTCCGACTCGCTGGCAGCGGCGTCCCATTCACTGACGCCGCGATCAGCGGCCAGGTAGGGAAGGAATTCAGCCGGCGTCTGCAGCGGGTTCATCAGGGCGGGAAAAGGGGGCGTCACCCGATCGAGCAATTGCCCGAAACCCAGGTCCAGCGCCTTCTCCAACGGCGAACTGTTGGCGGGCAGCAAACTGCCTTTTGGCTCGTTCATAGCGTGCGCACCTCCACCTCGACACCCGTGCAATACGGAGCCTGGAACGCGGTGGTGACGATCGGCTCCAGCGGTTCAAGGATTTGCAGTTGTGCAGCTCCCGCCGAGTGGATGGCGTAGTCGATCCAGCTCGGGTCCACCCGCCCTTCCAGGCGATGACAGGACTCTGCATAGTCTTGCAGCAGTTTCTGGGCGGCGACTTGAGTGAGCCCGGAATCCGGGCCCGCGTTGATCTTGGCCACCACGCGGATTTTGTAGCGCAGGATCTGAGCCGCCTGCACCGTGACGAGATCCGTTTCCGGTCGCACGTCAGGCCGGGCGAAATGCCGACGTACACCGTCAAGCAGATCAGCAGAAGGTGTGCCATCCCCGTCTCGGGACAGGACCGTGACCATCACTTCGCCGGGCGCGGTTCGACGGCCATTACCATCCTTGACCCGTGCCGCGTAGCCGTCCGGGTCGAAGGTATAAGTCACCGTCACCACACCCGGGGTAGCACTTTGCACTTTCACCGATGGACGCTCACCGAGGGTGAAAACCTCCCGGCGATACTGCATCCGCGAACCCGCCGCCGGAGCGTGAGGCGCGAGGTAATAACGCAACCGGGCGTCATCGTCGCTCTCCAATGTTGGCGGTACCGGCGGGAAAGCCGCCGGGTCACCAGGGTCGAGCACCTGGCGCTCAAGGCCCATGTCCGCCAGGCGCGCATCGAGGTTGCTGCCGGTGGCCCACCACGCCAGCATCTGCTTGATGCGGGCGTTGTATTTGCGCTCGTGGGTTTGCAGGCGAACGCAAAAAGCTTCCAGCGCCAACGTCAGCAACTCGCTCTCGTTCTCCAGGCTGACCTTCAGCTTGGCGGCATTTTCAGGCGCACGAGTAGCGACGTAATCAACGACAAACGCCTTGAACTCCGCCAGCAACGGTTCGAACTCATCGACGGCAATGATCGCTGGCTCAGCCAGCTGGTTCTGGCCGGGTATCAGCATGCTCATGTCACCACCTCGAAGGATTGTTTGCGGTTTTTCCAGGTGCCGGCGAAGCGCAGCAACAGGCCGGCGCCCTGGCGGTTGGCGACGATGACTTGCGGCTCGAAGTCGGCGATGCCGTTCTGCGGGTTGTAGAACGCCTGGGCGGCATGGCTCTGGGCGAGAATCAGCAGGTCATCGCCGAGGTTTTGCCCGAGCAACTGCGGGATCATCGAGCCGTACAGCGGGCGCTTCTGGCGAGTGCCCAAGGGCGTGGTCAGCGCTCGGGTAGCGCGCTGCACAAATTGCAGCCAGTCATCGACCGCCGCCCCGGTGTTTCTATCGATTCCGATCATGGGATGTCCTTGTCAGGGGCTGATGACTCGACCCTGGTGGTCCACCACCGGGCCGCTGAAGTGCGCGCCGCCGGCGTCCAGCAACAGGCTGGTGCCGCCGACTTGCAGCGTGATGCCCTGGGCGCTCATCGTGAGGCTGGCGGCGCCGACCTTGATGTCGACCTGTTCGCGGGAACCTGTGAACGTGGTGGGGCCATTGACCCAGTTGAAGGTATGGCTGGCGTCGTCGTAGTCGCTTTGGGTGCCGTCCTGATGGCGGCGCCGGGTCAGTGTCGAAGCGCTGGAGACCGGTGGAAAGCGGTCGCTGTTCAAGCCGAACAAGGCCACCGATTGCGCCCCGCCCTCCCCGGCGCCGTAGTTGAGCAGCAAGCATTGCTCGCCTACTGACGGGATGCGGGTTTCCGTCTGCGCTCCGGCGCTGGGGTTGAAAAAGCGGATCGCCGGGGTGAGCAGTTCGCCGTGGCTGACCTTGCAGGTATTGCTGGCGGCGTCGACCTCCTGGCACACGCCGATGCGGCAGAAACTTTCGGCGCGTCGATACAGGTCTTCGAGCTGGCTTTCCATTTCCGCCAGGCGCTCCACGATCGGCCCCAGCTGCATGCGTAACAGCGCGTCGAACATGGGCTACTCCGCCAGCGGCTTGTATTGGTCGGGGTCGTCGATGTTCGAGACGTCCCAGGTGCAGGCAAAAAGCGGCTTGCCTGTGGGATCGTTGAGCAACGGCGGCCCGATATAGAGGGTTTGGGTGAAGGTGACGGTCCAGGTGTCGTAGTCCGTCTCCGCGCTGGTGCGTATTGAAGGCGCAGCGACAATGCTGGTCGGCAGGTCGCACTGCGCCTGCGGCAGGTTCCAGCGGTTATCCAGCACCAGGTCCATCAGTTGGCTGGCCAGGTCGCAGGCATCAAAGGGCAAGGCACCCGGGGCCACCATGGCCTTGAGTGAAATCCCCAGGGCATGGGCCTTGCGCCCCTCGCGGGAGCGAAGGCCCGGCCCATTGCCTTCGACCGTGATCAACACGCCGGTGTCGTTCGCGGCGCCCTGAAAGTCCTGATGAGTGCCGACCTTAAGTTCCGGAAACGCCCTGCGCAGTGCCTCGCTGATGGCCTGGGGCAATTGGGAGGGTTTTTCGATAAGTGTCATTTAAGTAGCGTCCTTGCAACGGTTACTGCGGGTCCCGGCCAGGGCCTTCGTTGACGCCGATGCGCTTGGCCGCCCAGCGTTCATAAAGGCCGATGGCCACGTCGGCGCCGGCCATGGCGGTCAGGCACCCAATGGCGCCGGCCGTCCAGATCGACATGCCGGCGGCGTAGCACAGCATCAGGGCTGATACCCCGCACACCATGCAGGCCCCCGAACGCAGGGCCAGGCGCCGCATAAGCGACCAACCGCGGGCGCCTTCCTTGTCGGCGCGCCACATTTCTCCGGAAACCCCGCCAATCACCGCCAATACGATGACCAGCCAGATAGGCATTTCCGCCAACGCTTGCTGCTCGTTTGTCATGTCACGCCTCCTGGAATGAGTGATACCGGCAGGTCGCCGGTTGTAGGTGTTTGTCTCAATTTGAATGGGTTCTCTAGGTAGGCATTCCAAAAAGCCCGGTTGCCCGGGCTTTTCAGTAATGATGTCCTCGAACTTTCGGCGCTACTGGCGCGGTACGGTTCTTTCCTCAATGTTTTTCCGACCACGATCCCTGTCTGCCGGATAACTGCTTCTGGTGCTTTACGCTGCACACCCGGGCCAGTTGCCAACCCTCTGAACCGTTAAGGCCGGTTCATCGCTGCCTGTTCTTGAAGCGGTTTGAAACTAAAGAGCGTCGGCATCCTTGCCGGTATTGCCTGGCATCCTTGCCATCGCTTCGATGGCGTCCTTGCCGGTGTTGCGTAACGTCCTTGTCTTCCTTGGCAGCATCCTTGCCGCCTCCACCAGGCCTTCTTGGCTGGCTTGAGACGAAGAATATGCATGTATGCATATACAGTCAATGCATAAATGCATTTATTTTTGCGCAAGAATGCACAGGTGCATTTATAGCCCCGCAGGCAAAGGGTTTGGTGGTTTTACGCAGACGAAAAAAAGCCCGCTCACTGGCGGGCTTTGTCTTACACAGAAGGGTTAGCGGGCGTACATGCCCCACCAGAAAACGTGACCAAGGATGCTGATCTGTTCATCCTGGATTTCCTGGAAGCTGTAGTCCTCGTCCGGATGTTCATCGCGGTTGAAGCTACGCAGGCGAATCCCGGAAGGCAGGCGATAGAGCTGTTTCACCCGTAGCTGGCCGTTGTGATTGATGGCGTAAAGATCGCCATCGACGATGTCACCAATCCCGCATTTGCCCGCATTGACACCTACGGTGGCGCCGTCGCGCAGCACCGGCAACATACTGTTGCCGCGCACCGTCACGCACTTGGCCTGGTCGAACTGCACACCGTTATGCCGCAGGCTGCGCTTGCCGAATCGCAGGCTGGCCTTCTCGCTTTCCTCAATGACGAATCTTCCTGATCCAGCAGCCAATTCAACCTCGCGCAGAAAGGGGATCGACACCTCGTCATCATTAACGGGTGTTTCGTCGTCCCACAGGCTTATGTCCTTGAGTTCCGAATGCATCGGGTCACGCTCGTCCGACCGCACCGGCACCAGCCCTACGCGCCCGCGCAGCTGATCGGTGCTGACCTGGAAGTAATCGGCGATGCGCGAGATGTGCTTGTCCGACGGATCAACGATCTTGCCGCTGAGGATCCGGGACAGTGTGGATTGAGGCACGCCGGTACGCCGGTGAAGCTCCGTGGGGGAGATCCGGTCGCGGTCCAGCAGCTCTCTTAAGACGATAGAAACGTTGCGTTTTTGCATAACGCGGATAGTGCAGACAGTTTTGATGCTTGGCAAATGCTTATTTGCATATTTAATGCATTGATTGCAGATTTTTACCTAACCATTTGTGGTCTGCCTCGCATGCTAACCTGCGCCTATCGGAAAAATGCTGGGTTTGTTGATGACGCACTTTGCAGATCCAATCAGAAAAGTCATGACGCAGTCAGAGCAAGAAGTCTCAGACGAAGCGCTGCGCTTTGCTCGCTCAAACAAGAAAATGATTGCCAGGCGTCTGACCGACAAAGCTATCTATCCTCCGGAAGAGGCGCCTGTATCGGTCTACATGGCCGGCTCACCGGGTGCAGGAAAAACCGAGGCATCAATCGCGCTCGTGAATCTTTTTGCCGACACCCCGATCCTTCGAATTGACCCCGATGAGCTTCGTAGCGAATTTGTTGCCTATACCGGCGGTAACTCCTGGTTATTCCAGAGAGGGGTTTCTATTTTGGTGGAGAAGATTCTGGATTTTGCGATGGACCAACAGCAGTCGCTCCTCCTTGACGGAACATTTTCAAACATTGATGTCGCCAGGCGGAATGTGGATCGTTCCTTAAGAAAAGGCAGGTTCGTACAGATTCTGTACGTCTACCAGGATCCGAGGCTCGCTTGGGACTTCGTCAAAGCTCGCGAAGAAGCAGAAGGAAGAAGGATTCGTAAAGAGCATTTCATCGACCAGTACTTTGCCGCACGTGACGTCGTCAACGCACTTAAGCTAGAGTACGGCGGCGATATCCACGTGGATTTGCTGCTCAAGCACATTGACAACTCGGGACGATTGTACAAAGCCGGTGTCGAAAAAATTGACTACCATATTCCTGAGCGACACACGCGGGCCGATCTTGAGGCCAGACTCGGGCAACCATCAGGAGCGTAATGATGATTTCGATTAAGCTGGGCTTGACCAAAGGTGCAAAAAGCCCCTTTGCCGACTTTATTCGTAACGCTAAATCTGATCAAAAAAAGCGCGTATACAGCGAAGTGCTGACCGAAGCGACCAAACAGCAGAACCTTGTATTGATGGCAGCTGAGGCAAAACGAGCCTGACATCTACTAAGGCACTGCAATAAAGAACCCGACCCAGCGTCGGGTTTTTTTATTGATCAACCGAACCCGATCTGTCTTGGTTTCCATCGTAAACCATAGGACAAACACATCGTTTATAAGGCTCGTAGCGAGAATTCAACATCGTATAGCCGCCCACAATGCATAAAAAATCAATGTACCATTAGCCTATTTACCCTTGCCAAAAATCGACAGGAAGAGCTGAACCCCGCGTATGACCGACCTCTCCAGCCACACCCCGATGATGCAGCAGTACTGGCGCCTGAAAAACCAGCACCCTGATCAGTTGATGTTCTACCGCATGGGCGATTTCTACGAGATCTTCTATGAAGACGCGAAGAAGGCGGCCAAGTTGCTGGACATCACCCTGACCGCGCGCGGGCAGTCGGCCGGGCAGTCAATTCCGATGTGCGGGATTCCATATCATTCGTTGGAAGGTTACCTGGTCAAGCTGGTGAAGCTGGGCGAGTCGGTGGTGATCTGTGAGCAGATCGGCGACCCGGCCACCAGCAAGGGCCCGGTGGAACGCCAGGTGGTGCGCATCATCACGCCGGGTACGGTGAGTGATGAGGCGCTGCTGGATGAGCGTCGCGACAACCTGATCGCGGCAGTACTGGGGGACGAACGCCTGTTCGGCCTGGCAGTCCTGGATATCACCAGTGGCAACTTCACGGTGCTGGAGATCAAGGGCTGGGAGAATCTGCTGGCGGAGCTTGAGCGCGTCAACCCGGTGGAGTTGATGATCCCGGACGACTGGCCAAAGGACCTGCCGGCGGAACGTCGCCGTGGGACCAAGCGTCGTGCGCCGTGGGATTTCGAGCGTGATTCGGCGCTGAAAAGCCTGTGCCAGCAATTCTCCGTGCAAGACCTCAAGGGCTTCGGTTGCGAAACCCTGACCCTGGCCATCGGCGCCGCCGGTTGCCTGCTCAGCTATGCCAAGGAAACCCAGCGCACTGCCCTGCCGCATTTGCGCAGCCTGCGTCATGAACGCCTGGACGACACCGTGGTGCTGGATGGCGCCAGCCGTCGCAACCTGGAACTGGACACCAACCTCGCCGGCGGGCGCGACAACACCCTGCAATCGGTGGTCGACCGTTGCCAGACCGCCATGGGCAGCCGCTTGCTCACCCGCTGGTTGAACCGCCCGCTGCGGGATTTGACCGTGCTGCAAGCCCGCCAGACCTCTATTACCTGCCTGCTCGACCGCTACCGCTTTGAAAAGCTGCAACCGCAGCTCAAGGAAATCGGCGATATCGAGCGGATCCTGGCGCGGATCGGCCTGCGTAACGCGCGGCCCCGCGACCTGGCACGCCTGCGCGATGCCCTCGGCGCCCTGCCGCAACTGCAAGCGGCGATGACCGAACTGGAAGCACCGCACCTGCAGCAGCTGGCAGTCACCACCGGCACCTACCCGGAGCTGGCGGCGCTGCTGGAAAAAGCCATCATCGACAACCCGCCCGCGATCATCCGTGACGGTGGCGTGTTGAAGACCGGTTACGACACCGAGCTGGATGAGCTGCAATCCCTGAGCGAGAACGCCGGGCAGTTCCTGATTGACCTGGAAGCCCGTGAAAAAGCCCGCACCGGCCTGGCCAACCTGAAAGTCGGCTACAACCGCGTGCACGGCTACTTTATCGAGTTGCCAAGCAAGCAGGCCGAGCAGGCGCCGATCGATTACCAGCGCCGCCAGACCCTCAAGGGTGCCGAGCGCTTTATCACTCCGGAGCTTAAAGAATTCGAAGACAAGGCGCTGTCGGCCAAAAGCCGCGCCCTGGCCCGGGAGAAAATGCTCTACGAAGCCTTGCTCGAAAGCCTGATCGACAAGCTTGCGCCGTTGCAGGACACCGCCGCCGCCCTGGCCGAGCTGGATGTACTGAGCAACCTGGCCGAGCGTGCCCTGAACCTTGACCTGAACTGCCCGCGCTTTGTCAGCGAGCCGTGCATGCGCATCGTGCAAGGTCGCCACCCGGTGGTTGAGCAGGTGTTGACCACGCCGTTCGTCGCCAACGACCTGTCGCTGGACGACGACACCCGCATGCTGGTGATCACCGGTCCGAACATGGGCGGTAAATCCACCTACATGCGTCAGACCGCGTTGATCGTGCTGCTGGCGCATATCGGCAGCTTCGTGCCGGCGGCAAGCTGCGAATTGTCACTGGTGGACCGCATCTTCACCCGGATCGGTTCCAGCGATGACCTGGCCGGCGGCCGTTCGACCTTTATGGTGGAAATGAGCGAAACCGCCAACATCCTGCACAACGCCACCGAACGCAGCCTGGTGCTGATGGACGAAGTGGGCCGCGGCACCAGCACCTTCGACGGGCTGTCCCTGGCGTGGGCGGCGGCCGAGCGTTTGGCGCACCTGCGGGCATATACGCTGTTCGCGACGCACTACTTCGAACTGACCGTGCTGCCGGAAAACGAGCCGTTGGTAGCCAACGTGCACCTCAATGCCACCGAGCACAACGAGCGCATCGTGTTCCTGCACCACGTGCTGCCCGGCCCGGCAAGCCAGAGTTACGGCCTGGCCGTGGCGCAACTGGCGGGGGTGCCGGCCGAGGTGATTACCCGTGCTCGCGAGCACCTGAGCCGCCTGGAAGAAACAGCGCTGCCCCATGAGATTCCCGTGGCCAGCCCGGCCAAGGCCAGCAACAAACCCAGCGCGCCGCACCAGAGCGACATGTTCGCCAGCCTGCCTCATCCGGTACTGGATGAGTTGGCTAAGCTTGACCTGGATGACGTGACGCCGCGAAAAGCGCTCGAAATGTTATATGCACTGAAGACTCGGATATAACGCAGACGCTTGCAAGCTGGTAGACTCTCGCGCGGTTTGGGATGCTGCGGGCTTTTAGCCTGGCCTGCAGACTATCGCTCCCGAACCTCGCGAGCCCTGCCACAAAGGGTTTCGCTGCCGCCGCCTGAGGAGAAAATTAGAAATGACCTTCGTCGTCACCGACAACTGCATCAAGTGCAAGTACACCGACTGCGTAGAAGTGTGTCCGGTGGACTGCTTCTACGAAGGCCCGAATTTCCTGGTCATCCACCCGGACGAGTGCATTGACTGCGCCCTGTGTGAACCAGAATGCCCGGCCGTCGCTATTTTCTCCGAGGACGAAGTCCCGGCAGAGATGCAGGAATTTATTCAGTTGAACGTTGAGCTGGCGGAAATCTGGCCGAATATCACTGAGCGCAAAGACCCGATGCCGGATGCGGCAGAGTGGGATGGCAAAAAAGGCAAGATTGCCGACCTCGAACGCTGATAGCGTCGATGCCCTCCAAAAGGCCCCTTGCGGGCCTTTTTGCATTTCTGCGGGGCGGGTTTCACTTTTCTACAGGCAAAAAAAAGGGGCGGTATGACCCGCCCACATTTTTTCCCTAGTCCCTGTGTTCCTTTTCATCGTCCTGATGAATCGCATCCTGCGAGGTTCCCTGAATCATCGTTCCTTGATGACTGTGTCAATCCGTGGACACAGGACTGATCTTAGAGAGTTCACGGGGAAGTTCAACGGGATCCAACCCGCCGGATTTTCGATTTAAGCGCTCAAACGCGAATAAATAATCGTTATATTTCAATAAGATAGAAATATAGGTAATCAATTCAAGACGCCCCCGCCGATGAAAAAACCCAAACGCTTACGAAAAAGTAAGTGAATGCTTACACCAGCAATTACGTAAAAGAGTAAAAAACGCCTCGTTGGTGTTCACCAGGCAAGAAAAAGCCCCGACAAGGTCGAGGCTTTTTTCCCATCCGGTGGATCAGTCGTCGCTGACAGTAATCGTCGGCATTGCCTGGGCCTCGGCTTCCTGCAGGACGATTCGCGCGCCTACGTGGCGCGCCAGCTCCTGGTAGACCATGGCAATCTGGCCATCAGGCTCGGCAACGACCGTTGGCTTGCCGCCATCAGCCTGCTCACGAATCCCCATGGACAGCGGCAATGACGCCAGCAGTTCAACGCCGTACTGGGTCGCGAGCTTCTCGCCGCCGCCTTCACCGAACAGATGCTCGGCGTGGCCGCAGTTGGAGCAGATGTGCACCGCCATGTTTTCCACGACGCCCAGCACCGGGATGTTGACCTTGCGGAACATCTCCACACCCTTGCGGGCATCCAGCAGCGCCAGGTCCTGCGGTGTGGTGACGATCACCGCGCCGGCCACCGGCACTTTCTGCGCCAGGGTCAGCTGGATATCGCCGGTGCCGGGCGGCATATCGATCACCAGGTAGTCCAGGTTGCCCCAGTCGGTCTGCGTGACCAGTTGCAGCAACGCACCGGATACCATCGGGCCGCGCCAGACCATCGGTGTGTTGTCGTCGGTCAGGAAGGCCATGGACATGACTTCCACGCCATGGGACTCGATCGGCACGAACCATTTCTGGTCCTTGATCTTCGGCCGGGTGCCTTCCGGGATGCCAAACATCACGCCCTGGCTCGGGCCATAGATGTCGGCGTCGAGAATCCCGACCCGCGCGCCTTCCCGGGCCAGGGCCAGGGCCAGGTTGGCGGCGGTGGTGGATTTGCCCACGCCGCCCTTGCCGGAAGCCACGGCCACCACGTTCTTGACGTTGGCCAGGCCCGGAATCTGCGCCTGGGCCTTGTGCGGGGCGATCACGCACTGGATGTCGACCCTGGCCGAGCTGACGCCGTCCAGGCCTTCGATGGCCATTTGCAGCATCTGCGCCCAGCCGCTCTTGAACAGGCCTGCAGCGTAGCCCAGCTCAAGCTGGACCGAAACCTTGTCACCCTGCACGTCGATGGCGCGTACGCACCCGGCGCTGACCGGGTCCTGGTTCAGGTAGGGGTCGGTGTACTGGCGAAGAACGGCTTCCACCGCTGCGCGATTGACGGCGCTCATGGGCTACTCCCGAAAAAAGACTGACTAAAACAGGCGGCTATCCTAACCGTTCCAGCGCTCCAGCGGCACGCTTTCGGCCTGTGGGAAAATCCGGAAACAGCCGCACGGGGTGAAATAAATTTCCCGGCGCTTTATAGTGGCCGACCTCCGTTTCATCAAGTAGCCGAGCCCCATGTCCGAGCCACGCAAGATCCTCGTCACCAGCGCCCTGCCCTATGCCAATGGTTCTATCCACCTTGGCCATATGCTTGAGTACATCCAGACCGATATGTGGGTGCGCTTCCAGAAGCATCGCGGCAATCAATGCATTTATGTCTGCGCGGACGACGCCCACGGTTCGGCCATCATGTTGCGCGCCGAGAAGGAAGGGATCACCCCGGAACAACTGATCGCCAATGTCCAGGCTGAACACAGCGCCGACTTTGCCGAGTTCCTGGTGGATTTCGATAACTTCCACTCGACCCACTCCGACGAAAACCGCGAGCTGTCGAGCCAGATCTACCTGCGCCTCAAGGACGCCGGGCACATTGCCACGCGTTCGATCACCCAGTATTTCGACCCGGAAAAGAAAATGTTCCTGGCCGACCGCTTCATCAAGGGCACCTGCCCGAAATGCGGCACTGAGGACCAGTACGGCGACAACTGCGAGAAATGCGGCGCCACTTACGCGCCCACCGACCTGAAGGATCCGAAGTCGGCCATCTCCGGCGCCACCCCGGTACTCAAGGATTCCCAGCACTTCTTCTTCAAGCTCCCGGATTTCCAGCAGATGCTGCAAACCTGGACCCGCAGCGGCACCCTGCAGGACGCCGTGGCGAACAAGATCGCCGAATGGCTGGACGCCGGCCTGCAACAGTGGGACATCTCCCGCGATGCGCCGTACTTCGGCTTTGAGATCCCGGGCGAGCCAGGCAAGTACTTCTACGTGTGGCTGGACGCGCCGATCGGCTACATGGCCAGCTTCAAGAACCTGTGCGACCGCACGCCGGAGCTGGACTTCGACGCGTTCTGGAACAAGGACTCCACGGCCGAGCTGTACCACTTCATCGGCAAGGACATCGTCAACTTCCACGCGCTGTTCTGGCCTGCAATGCTTGAAGGTTCGGGCTATCGCAAGCCAACCGGCATTGCCGTGCACGGTTACCTGACGGTCAACGGCCAGAAGATGTCCAAGTCCCGTGGCACCTTTATCAAGGCGCGCACCTACCTGGACCACCTGTCGCCGGAATACCTGCGCTACTACTACGCCTCCAAGCTGGGCCGTGGTGTCGACGACCTGGACCTGAACCTGGAAGACTTCGTACAGAAGGTCAACTCGGACCTGGTGGGCAAGGTCGTCAACATCGCCAGCCGTTGCGCCGGGTTTATCCAAAAGGGCAACGCCGGGGTGCTGGTGGCTGAAAATGCCGCACCTGAGTTGACCGATGCATTCCTGGCCGCCGCGCCGAGCATCGCCGATGCCTATGAAGCTCGCGACTTTGCCCGGGCCATGCGCGAAATCATGGGCCTGGCCGACCGCGCCAACGCCTGGATCGCCGACAAGGCGCCGTGGTCGCTGAACAAGCAGGAAGGCAAGCAGGCTGAAGTCCAGGCGATCTGCGCCACGGGCGTCAACCTGTTCCGTCAGTTGGTGATCTTCCTCAAGCCGGTGTTGCCATTGCTGGCAGCCGACGCCGAGGCGTTCCTCAATGTGCCGCCGCTGATCTGGAATGACCATGCGACACTGCTCGGCAACCATCAGTTGAATGAGTTCAAGCCGCTGATGACCCGTATCGACCCGGTAAAAGTGCAGGCCATGACCGACGCATCGAAAGAAGACCTCGAGGCCAGCAAGACCGATACCGGCGACGCTGCACCTGCGGGCAATGGCGAACTGGCGAAAGATCCGTTGTCGCCGGAAATCGACTTCGACGCCTTCGCTGCGGTGGACTTGCGGGTGGCCCTGATCCTCAAGGCCGAAGCCGTGGAAGGCGCCGACAAGCTGCTGCGCCTGACCCTGGACATCGGTGATGAACAACGCAACGTGTTCTCGGGGATCAAGAGCGCCTATCCGGACCCATCCAAGCTCGATGGTCGCCTGACCATGATGATCGCCAACCTCAAGCCGCGGAAAATGAAGTTCGGTATCTCCGAAGGCATGGTGATGGCGGCCGGCCCTGGCGGTGAAGAGATCTACCTGTTGAGCCCGGACAGCGGCGCCAAGCCGGGTCAGCGCATCAAGTAACAATGGCTAACTGCCTCATGGTCTCGGCCATGGGGCGGTTTCAGCTAGTACCCCCTCCTCGCTTGCCGGATAATCGGATTCTGTTTGCTGTCGGCCCGTTGTTGGCTGTGGCTTTTCCGGGTTCCAACGCAATGATCAAACCATGAGCCTGATTCAACGTATCGACGCCCTGCTGCCGCAAACCCAGTGTGGCAAATGTGGGCATCCTGGCTGCAAGCCCTACGCAGAAGGCATTGCCCAAGGCGAGGCGATCAACAAGTGCCCTCCGGGCGGCCAGGAAACCATTACAGGCCTGGCGCAGCTGTTGAAGCTCCCGGTGCTGGAGTTGGACACATCTCGAGGGGAAGCGCCCGCACAGATCGCGTTTATCCGTGAAGCGGAGTGCATCGGCTGTACCAAATGCATCCAGGCCTGCCCGGTGGACGCTATCGTCGGTGCTGCCAAATTGATGCACACGGTGATTGTCGACGAGTGCACGGGTTGCGACCTGTGTGTAGCACCCTGCCCGGTTGATTGCATCGAAATGCGTCCGTTGAGCACCGTGGTACCGATTGTCGGCGGGCTGGCCTCCAATGATCATGAACGCGAGGCACGCAGCCTCAAGCGCGACCGGGCCCGGCGACGGTTTGAACAGCGCAACGCGCGGCTGCAACGCGAAGAGGAACAGAAACTTGCCGAACGCCAGGCACGCTCCAAGCGCGCCGCCCCGGTAGCTGCGGCCACGGTCAACCCGGTCCAGGCGGCCATTGAGCGGGTTCGTGCACAAAAAGCCGCGGCCATGGACGCCGCCTTGAAGAAGGCCAAGATCAACCTGGCCATGAGCCGCGCCCAATTGCACAAATCCCTGAAAGCTTTCGGCCACCCGCCGACCTTTGAACAGCAGTCGCAGTTGATCATTCTGCAACAGCACTTCGAAACGGCAGAGCAGGCGCTTGCGGCACTGGTGGTGGCTGATGCCCGCACCTGAACCCCTTGAGCACCGGCCCCACGTGATGAAGCGTGTACTGCCGGTGCACGCCGCGTTTATCCTGCTCGGGTTATTGGGCCCGTTTTTCGTAACCACACTGACTGTCCGCAAGGAACCGCTCGCCCCATGAACGCCGCAAAACGCCTGGAAATTTTCCGCCGGCTTCACGAAGACAACCCGGAACCGAAAACCGAACTGGCCTACTCCTCGCCGTTCGAGTTGCTGATCGCCGTGATTCTCTCGGCCCAGTCCACAGACGTCGGCGTCAACAAGGCCACCGCCAAGTTGTATCCGGTGGCGAACACCCCGGAGGCGATCTACGCGCTGGGGGTTGAGGGCTTGTCCGAATACATCAAGACCATCGGCCTGTACAACAGCAAGGCGAAGAATGTCATCGAGACATGCCGGCTGCTGGTGGAACTGCACGGCAGCGAAGTACCGCAAACGCGCGAAGCCCTGGAAGCCCTTCCGGGTGTTGGCCGAAAAACCGCCAATGTGGTGCTCAATACGGCATTTCGCCAGTTGACCATGGCGGTGGACACGCACATCTTTCGGGTCAGCAACCGAACCGGTATTGCCCGCGGAAAAAATGTGGTGGAGGTGGAAAAACAGCTGATGAAGTTCGTGCCCAAGCCGTATCTGCTGGACTCGCATCACTGGTTGATCCTTCACGGACGCTATGTCTGCCAGGCCCGCAAGCCGCGCTGTGGCAGCTGCCGCATCGAAGACCTGTGCGAATACAAGGAAAAGACTTCCGACGATTGAGCCATCATTGCTTTTATCGATGAGTCGATTGAAAAAATCTTTTTTACCAGGCCCGAGATTATCGTTATAAGGAGCGCCAACGGCAGTCTTAGCCTGGAGTTAACCTTATGAGCACTGGCAAAGAACAACTGGATGTAGAAGACGACGTTGTTGGCGCTGAATCCGACGATGATGCAGCAGAAGCACCGGTAGAGGTGGCCAAGACCAATTTGAGCAAACGCCGCACCATCGACAACCTTCTGGAAGAGCGGCGCTTGCAAAAACAGTTGGCCGATTACGACTTCGATCTCTAATCGATCCAACGATAAACAGAAGCCTCCCTTGCGGAGGCTTTTTTCTGACTGGATGTAAATGTGAGGCCGGCCTACACCAGGCCGTTTCGCTGGGCCAGCTCGATCAAGTCCACCAGCGAGCGGGCGTTGAGCTTGAGCAGCAAGCGGGTCTTGTAGGTGCTCACAGTCTTGTTGCTCAGGAACATGCCATCGGCGATCTCTTTGTTGGTCTTGCCGCGGGCCAACTGCTGCAACACCATCATCTCCCGGCCGGACAGGCGCTCGACCATGTCCGCTTCGCTGGCGTTACCCATTGTGGAGCGCACCGAGTTCAACGCCTGGTTGGGGAAGTAGCTGTACCCGCACAGCACCGCCTTGACCGCGCTCAACAGCTCGGTGAGATCCTGTTGCTTGCACACGTAGCCGGCAGCACCCGCCTGCATGCACCGCATCGAGAAATGCCCGGGCGCCTGGGACGTCAGCACCAGCACCTTGAAGGGATGTGCCTGTTTGGTTGATGACAGCCGGCATATAACTTCCAGGCCATCGAGTTTGGGAATTCCAATGTCCAGTATGACAATGTCCGGCATATGCTCGCGCGCAAGTTGCAAGGCATCGACACCGTTATCGGTCTCGGCAACGACCTCATAACTATGACGTTCCATTAGCATACGCACAGCAAGACGAATGACGGGATGATCATCCACGATCAGCACTTTATTCATGGGCAAGTCCAATTTCGCTGTTCGAATTATTAAGAGTAAGCACAATAGCCTAGTCGTTTCTCGCTTGGCATAGCGCTCCCCCCCAAGCAACAGCAAGCAGAGACCTAACCCACAAAGACATAGGATTTAACCTACAAAAAAACGCCAGATCGGAGCTATCCAGTTTTGTTGGGGCTTTCAGAACTTTCCGAGCACAAACATATTTTGAGTGAAAATTCCCAGGATTACGCGGGCCCGGGTAAACGCGCCGTACACAAGTTTCAGGAAATGCCCCTTGTGCGCTGTCAGAAGACCTGTGAACCCGGAGGGAAATCGGGTTTTTAAAAGTTCCATTCGACATAATTACTAACGCTCCATAAATCCTACAGGCATGTCAGCATCTGACATATTCGCGGTACATTTCTGAGTGAATTTTCTGTAGTACATAGTTCCTGCCTACAAGAAAAAATCTCACTTTCAACAATGCATCACTTATCGAGCGAAATTAATAAACATTGCCCCCGTAAAAATATAAACACTCCAGATCATCTCCTGGAGTACCTGAACTTTTTCGAAGCGAACAATAAACACAGGCGCGCGCCCGATGATTCCGGATGTATTTTCAACCAAAAAAAATGGCCCCTTGAGGGGCCATTTTTCATTGCAACTTACAACACTCAGAACAACTTGCGACCTTTGTTGGCCGCAATGCGCATGCGCAACGCGTTCAGCTTGATGAAGCCTGCCGCGTCTGCCTGGTTGTAGGCGCCGCCATCTTCTTCAAAAGTGGCGATGTTGGCGTCGAACAACGACTCATCGGACTTGCGACCGGTCACGATCACGTTGCCCTTGTACAGCTTCAGGCGCACAACGCCGTTCACGTGGACCTGGGAAGCGTCGATCATCTGTTGCAGCATCAGACGCTCAGGGCTCCACCAGTAGCCGGTGTAGATCAGGCTGGCGTACTTGGGCATCAACTCGTCTTTGAGGTGAGCCACTTCACGGTCCAGGGTGATGGACTCAATGGCGCGGTGAGCGCGCAGCATGATGGTGCCGCCCGGGGTTTCGTAGCAACCACGGGACTTCATGCCCACGTAACGGTTCTCGACGATGTCGAGGCGGCCGATACCGTGTTCGCCACCGATACGGTTCAAGGTCGCCAGTACGGTGGCCGGGGTCATTTCGACGCCGTCCAGCGCGACGATGTCGCCGTTGCGGTAGGTCAGTTCCAGGTACTGGGCCTTGTCAGGAGCGTTCTCCGGGGAGACGGTCCATTTCCACATGTCTTCTTCGTGCTCGGTCCAGGTGTCTTCCAGCACGCCGCCTTCATAGGAGATGTGCAGCAAGTTGGCGTCCATCGAGTACGGGGACTTCTTCTTGCCGTGACGCTCGATCGGGATCGCGTGCTTTTCGGCGTAGTCCATCAGCTTTTCACGGGACAGCAGGTCCCATTCACGCCACGGAGCAATCACTTTTACGCCTGGCTTCAAGGCGTAGGCGCCCAGTTCGAAACGCACCTGGTCGTTGCCCTTGCCGGTGGCGCCATGGGAAATGGCGTCGGCGCCGGTTTCGTTGGCGATTTCGATCAGGCGCTTGGCGATCAGCGGACGTGCGATGGAAGTACCCAGCAGGTACTCGCCTTCGTAGACAGTGTTGGCGCGAAACATCGGGAAAACGAAATCGCGGACGAACTCTTCGCGCAGGTCGTCAATGTAGATCTCTTTCACGCCCATGGCTTGCGCCTTGGCACGTGCAGGTTCGACTTCTTCGCCCTGACCCAGGTCAGCGGTGAAGGTCACCACTTCACAGTTATAAGTATCCTGCAGCCACTTGAGGATCACCGAAGTGTCCAGGCCGCCGGAATACGCGAGAACGACCTTGTTTACGTCGGCCATGCCATCACTCCACGGGGTTGTACGGAAAGGCGTCGATTCTACCGACCAAAACCGTGAAATTACAGAGGCGCGACAGCAAATGAAGATAAAGCGACAGATTATGTCGAGCGGGCGACGAAACGTCGCACCTTATGAGGTGGCGGCAGCGTTGCCTGGCGCCTTGGCCTGGGGCGCCGGTTTCTCGGGGGCTGCCACCCGTTCGAGCTGAATATTCACCCGGCGGTTTTTCGCCCGGTTGGCCGCGTTGGTGTTCGGCGCCAGCGGATAGCTTTCGCCATGAAAGCGCAGGGTAATCTGCGATTCCTGGATGCCATTGGCCTTGAAGTAGTCCATCACCGCCAATGCACGACGCCGTGAAACATCGCGATTGGTCAGGCGATTGCCGCTGTTGTCGGAGTGGCCATTCAACTCGACGTGGTTAACCGTCGGGTCGGCTTTCATGAACTCGAGAATCACCGAGAGCTTTTTCCTGGCCGCCGCGTCCAGTTCGATGCCGCCACCCGGGAAACCCACCTCGGTCTGTTTGACCTGCTCGAAATTCATCGGCAGCAGCTTGGTAGTGCAGAGTTGGTAGTCGTTGTAGGCCTTGCTGAATTTCGCCGGCAGCAGGCGGATCTCTGAGTAACCGCCGTCGCGGCTATAGTGGCGCACCGTCGGGCTGCGCCCTTCGAGCAGGCCGGTAAACAAACGCCCGGCCTGGGCCTGGGAGCTGTTGAACAGCACATCGCCACTGCCGACACGCACCGCCCCCAGGTTGATATCGCCACGCCCCGGCTGCCACGGCGCAGCCGCCGCCAACAGGGTTGCGGAACCGGCACCCAACGAGCCGTTAAAGGCTTTCAGGCGAAACGTCGCCTGCTCGCCGGCCCGGCGCACGAACTCGCCCGAGCCGAAATCGGTGATCGGCTGGGTCAAGCGGCACTCGAATTTATCGCCCTCCACTTTCCACTCAATATTCTCCAGACGTGTCTGGAACGTGAGGGCCATCGCGGGCAGGCTGGCGAAAACACTGAGCAGGGCTAGATAATGCTGGCGCACGGGAGGCTCCACTGGTTTCTACAACACATCAAGGCGTCATACATCGTTAAGGCATACCCAGGGATATCGGTCGCATCCTGCAAAACTTGATAGCGAGTGCCTGCAAGAGTCTTTTCCGGTAGCATTCCCACCAGATTGACCCGCCTGGAATCCCCAATGTCCGACCGCCTGACCCTGCTGCGTCCCGACGACTGGCATATTCATCTTCGCGATGGTGCTGCGTTGCCCCAAACCGTGGCCGATGTAGCGCGCACGTTTGGCCGCGCCATCATCATGCCTAACCTGGTACCTCCGGTGCGTAACGCCGCGGAAGCCGACGCCTATCGCCAGCGCATTCTCGCTGCACGACCGGCCGGCAGCCGCTTCGAACCGTTGATGGTGCTGTACCTGACCGACCGCACCCAGCCCGAAGAAATCCGCCAGGCCAAGGCCAGTGGTTTCGTGCACGCCGCCAAGCTGTACCCGGCCGGCGCGACCACCAACTCCGATTCCGGCGTCACCAGTATCGACAAGATCCTGCCGGCCATCGAAGCCATGGCCGAAGTGGGCATGCCGTTGCTGATCCACGGTGAAGTCACCCGTGGCGATGTCGATGTGTTCGATCGTGAAAAGATCTTCATCGACGAGCACATGCGCCGAGTTGTCGAGCTGTTCCCAACCCTCAAGGTGGTGTTCGAGCACATCACCACCGCCGATGCCGTGCAGTTCGTCACCGAGGCTTCGGCCAACGTCGGCGCGACCATCACCGCGCATCACCTGCTGTACAACCGCAACCACATGCTGGTGGGCGGGATTCGGCCGCACTTCTATTGCCTGCCGATTCTCAAGCGCAACACGCACCAGGTAGCGCTGCTCGATGCCGCCACCAGTGGCAGCGAGAAATTTTTCCTCGGTACCGACTCTGCACCTCACGCCCAACACGCCAAGGAAGCCGCGTGTGGTTGTGCCGGTTGCTATACCGCCTATGCGGCGATCGAGTTGTATGCCGAAGCGTTCGAACAACGCAACGCCCTGGACAAGCTTGAAGGGTTCGCCAGCCTCAACGGCCCGCGTTTCTATGGCCTGCCGGCGAATACCGACCGCATTACCCTGGTCCGTGAAGACTGGACCGCCCCCACCAGCCTGCCGTTTGGCGAGCTGACCGTTATCCCGCTGCGCGCCGGTGAAACACTGCGCTGGCGCCTGCTGGAGGAACACCCGTGAGTGAAGACCATTACGACGACGACCAGGAACACGGCGGCGGTGGTGGCGGTTCCCGTCACCCGATGGCCGAGCGTTTCCGTGGCTACCTGCCGGTTGTCATCGACGTAGAAACCGGCGGCTTCAATTGCGCCACTGACGCGCTGCTGGAAATCGCCGCCACGACCATCGGCATGGATGAACAGGGTTTCGTGTTCCCGGAACACACCCACTTCTTCCGCGTCGAGCCGTTCGAAGGTGCCAACATCGAAGCGGCGGCCCTGGAGTTCACCGGGATCAAGCTTGATCACCCACTGCGCATGGCCGTCAGTGAAGAAGCGGCGCTGACCGACATCTTCCGTGGCGTACGCAAGGCCCTGAAGGCCAATGGCTGCAAACGCGCGATCCTGGTGGGCCACAACAGCAGCTTCGACCTGGGCTTCCTCAACGCCGCCGTGGCGCGCCTGGACATGAAACGCAACCCGTTTCACCCGTTCTCCAGCTTCGATACTGCGACCCTGGCCGGTTTGGCCTATGGCCAGACCGTGCTGGCGAAGGCCTGCCAGGCTGCCGGTATCGACTTCGACGGTCGTGAGGCCCACTCGGCTCGCTACGACACCGAGAAGACCGCCGAGCTGTTCTGCGGCATCGTCAACCGTTGGAAACAGATGGGCGGCTGGGAAGACTTCGGCGACTGAAGCCAAATCCCGCACATAAAAAAACCGGCCTTCTCAGGCCGGTTTTTTTGCTTCGAACGTGGCTTACAGCTTGCCAGCGTTCTCGGTCAGGTAAGCCGCAACGCCTTCTGGCGAAGCGTTCATGCCCTTGTCGCCTTTTTTCCAGTTGGCAGGGCAAACTTCGCCGTGCTCTTCGTGGAATTGCAGGGCGTCGACCAGACGGATCAGCTCTTCCATGTTACGGCCCAGCGGCAGGTCGTTGATGATCTGCGAGCGTACAACGCCCTTGTCGTCGATCAGGAACGCGCCACGGAATGCCACGCCGCCTTCGGACTCAACGTCGTAGGCCTTGGCGATGTCGTGCTTCATGTCGGCAGCCATGGTGTATTTGACTTTGCCGATGCCGCCATCATTGATGGCGGTGTTGCGCCAGGCGTTGTGGGTGAAATGGGAGTCGATGGAAACGGCAACCACTTCAACATTACGCGCCTTGAAATCGTCCATGCGGTGATCCAGGGCGATCAGCTCCGATGGGCAGACGAAGGTGAAGTCCAGCGGGTAGAAGAACACCAGGCCGTATTTGCCTTTGATGGCTTCAGACAGTTTGAAGCTGTCTACGATTTCGCCATTGCCGAGGACGGCGGGTACGTCGAAATCCGGGGCTTGTTTGCCGACGAGTACGCTCATTGGGTATCTCCTGATGGTGGTGACTGAAGTAAAAGGATCCGTCCCAGTGTGCCGCAGCTAAACGACAAGCCTGTGACGTGATCACGCTTCGTGAAGACCGACCATCATACCGGAAAAAAGCCGTTCGTCAGTGAAGCCGCGTGCAAACACCAAGGCTTGAGAAACTACTTTGACAATCATTCTCGTTAACATTAAGATCCGTCGCACTTAAGCCTTAAACCGCGATGGTTCTCCCTTATGTATGTCTGCCTTTGCACTGGCGTCACCGACGGACAAATCCGCGAAGCAATCTACGAAGGTTGCTGCAGCTACAAGGAGGTACGTGAAACCACCGGCGTTGCCAGCCAATGCGGCAAATGCGCCTGCCTCGCCAAGCAAGTGGTACGGGAAACCCTGACGCAGCTGCAAACTGCCCAGGCTGCGATCCCCTACTCAGCAGAATTTACACACGCTTAATCAGCGTGTTTTAAAGAACCGGACTTAGTGTCCGGTTTTTTTATGCCCGAAATTCAAACAGTTAGCGCCAAGACGCGGAACACAAACATTCTTATTCCGATTAATTTTCATTTATTATTCAATAACTTAGGTTTGACAGTAGTAAATGCGCAGCTCAAACTCCGCCTTATATACAGCGAATACAGGGCAGGACCCCAATCATGAAAGGCGACATCACAGTCATCCAGCAACTCAACAAAATCCTTGCCAATGAACTGGTCGCGATCAATCAGTACTTCCTGCATGCGCGCATGTATGACGATTGGGGCCTGGAAAAGCTGGGCAAGCGTGAATACAAAGAATCCATCAAGGCCATGAAGGACGCTGACGCGCTGATCAAGCGCATCCTGTTCCTGGAAGGCCTGCCGAACGTGCAGGACCTGGGCAAGCTGAACATCGGCGAGCACACCCAGGAAATGATCAACTGCGACCTGAACTTCGAGCGCAAGAGCCACACCGACCTGAAGGCCGCCATTGCCCATTGCGAATCCAAGGGCGACTTCGGCAGCCGTGAACTGCTGGAAGATATCCTTGAAGACCAGGAAGAACACATCGACTGGCTGGAAACCCAAATCGGCCTGATCGACAAAGTGACTATCGAGAATTACCTGCAATCGCAGATGGGTGAATAACCCTTCAATTCCCGGCCACTAAAAAGCCCCGCTCTCTTTCGAGAAGCGGGGCTTTTTATTGCCGCGGCCTAAAACAAATCAGGCTTCGGTCTTCGCAGCTGCTTTGGCCGCTGCGTCTTTGATCAGTGCCTGCAACGAACCATCAGCCGCCATTTCGGTGATGATGTCGCTACCGCCGACCAGCTCACCGGCAACCCACAGCTGCGGGAAGGTTGGCCAGTTGGCGTACTTCGGCAGGTTGGCGCGGATTTCCGGGTTCTGCAGGATATCCACGTAGGCGAACTTCTCGCCACATTGCATGATTGCCTGGGAAGCCTTTGCGGAGAAGCCACACTGGGGAGCGTTAGGGGCGCCCTTCATGTAAAGCAGAATAGTGTTGTTGGCAATCTGCTCTTTGATCGTTTCGATGATATCCATGGAACACCTCGGCTGGAACTTTCCGACTCATGGGTCGGCACGGTGGCGCATTGTAACGCAAACCCCAGCGTGACGCTCGGACTCCCCGACAGACAATCCTTACGCCGCCGCCACCTGCACCGGCACGCCGTTCAACGCTGCGTTGCCCGACAGCTCATCCAGTTGCCGCTCATCCGTCAGGTCATTCGCGCTCGCCCCCGGCTGCCCGCTGGCGATGGTCATCTGCACGCCAGGGCGGCCGTGGCCCCAACCGTGAGGCAGGCTGACCACGCCGGGCATCATGTCGAGACTGGCCAACACTTCCACCTCGATCATGCCGATCCGCGAGCTGACCCGTACCCGCTGCCCGTCAGTCAACTGGCGATGGGCAAGGTCATCCGGATGCATCAGCAGTTGATGGCGAGGCTTGCCCTTCACCAGCCGGTGGTAGTTATGCATCCAGGAGTTGTTGCTGCGCACATGCCGGCGGCCGATCAGCAGCAACTCATTCACCTCGGGCACCGGCTGCGCGGCAAAGCGCGCCAGGTCGGCGAGGATTACCGATGGTGCGGCCTGCAGATGGCCATTGGCGGTTTTCAGGCGGCCTGCGAGGTTGGGTTTCAGCGGCCCGAGGTCCAGGCCATGAGGGTGATCGGCCAGCGCGGCAATGGACAACCTGTCACCATAAGGCCCGGCCCGCAGCCCGAAGTCGATCATCTGCGCAGGCGGCATCGTCGGTTTGAGTGTATTACCCGTCTTCTCGGCAAACGCCCGGGCCAGGCCGACGAAGATTTCCCAGTCATGCAACGCACCCTCGGGTTTCGGCAGGATGGCGCGATTGAAACGGGTGACGTTACGCACCGCGAACATATTGAAGGTGGTGTCGTAGTGATCGTTTTCCAGGGCCGAGGTGGACGGCAGGATCAGGTCGGCATAACGCGTGGTCTCGTTGATATACAGGTCGATGCTGACCATGAACTCCAGGCCATCCAGCGCCTGCTCCAGTTGCCGGCCGTTGGGCGTGGAGAGCACCGGATTGCCCGCCACCGTCACCAGCGCACGGATTTGCCCTTCACCCTCAGTGAGCATTTCTTCAGCCAGTGCCGATACCGGCAGCTCGCCCCCGTACTCGGGTCGCCCGGAAACCCGGCTTTGCCAGCGATTGAAATGCCCGCCGGAGGTGGAAGCCACCAGGTCGACTGCCGGCGTGGTGCACAAGGCCCCGCCGACTCGATCCAGATTACCGGTCACCAGGTTGATCAACTGCACCAGCCAATGGCACAGCGTGCCGAACGCCTGGGTCGAAACGCCCATGCGGCCATAACACACCGCTGTGTCGGCCGCAGCGAAGTCCCGGGCCAACTGGCGGATCTGCTCGGCGGGCACCGCACATTGACGGCTCATGGCCTCGGCGGTGAATCCGGCCACGGCGTGGCGCACGTCATCCAGGCCGTCCACCGGCAGGTGACTGTCACGGGTCAGGTTCTCGGCAAACAGTGTATTGAGCAATCCGAACAACAACGCCGCATCACCGCCCGGGCGCACGAACAGATGCTGGTCGGCCATCGCCGCCGTCTCGCTGCGGCGCGGATCAACCACCACGACTTTGCCGCCGCGAGCCTGGATGGCCTTCAGGCGCTTCTCTACATCCGGCACGGTCATGATGCTGCCGTTGGACGCCAGCGGGTTGCCGCCGAGGATCAGCATGAAATCGGTATGGTCGATGTCCGGGATCGGCAGCAACAGGCCGTGGCCGTACATCAGGTGGCTGGTGAGGTGGTGGGGTAACTGGTCCACCGAGGTGGCGGAAAAACGATTGCGGGTCTTCAGCTGGCCAAGGAAGTAGTTGCTATGGGTCATCAGGCCATAGTTGTGCACGCTCGGATTGCCCTGGTACACCGCCACAGCATTCTGCCCGTGACGCGTCTGAATCGCGGCCAGGCGCTCGGCTACAAGTACAAAGGCGTCTTCCCACGGGATCGGCTGCCATTCGCTGCCCACCCGCAACATGGGCTGGTGCAGGCGGTCCGGGTCATTCTGGATGTCTTGCAGGGCCACGGCCTTGGGGCAGATATGGCCACGGCTGAACGTATCCAGGGGGTCGCCCTTGATCGAGGTGATCGCCAGGCTTGCGTCTTCGCCCTGGGTAGTTTCCAGTGTGAGGCCGCAGATGGCTTCGCACAGATGGCAGGCACGGTGGTGGAGAGTCTTGGTCATGGCCAGTCTCTTTTATTGTGGGCTAGGCGCTTCGGACGAAAACTATGGCCCGCCCGGGGCAGCAGCGCCAGTAACGTTCGTCGTGTGAATCCAGAGGCATCAGGCCAGGCCATGAGGAAACATCAGGAAATGTTTCAGAAGCCTTCGGCAGCCCGCTGAAACCGACGCAGCCCGGCCTCAGCCCGCCCTCACGCATTGCAATGTGGCGCAGCGCCAGTGTACAAATGACCCGCTGCTGTCAGGAAACAGGCTTCAAAAGCGCCCTCCCCGCGTCCTTGAACTCCCCTAAAAACTGTAGCCCTATTGGTAAGACGCGACATTTAATTATAAGATCGCGCCTTCCCCTATTTCGTCGCCCCGTGCGGCTTTCGCCGCAGGTCTCGCCCGTTTTCAAAATAAACCAGGCTTTGAGTATCTGCGGTCTGTTGCAAAAAGGTAGTTAATGATGAGCGCAAGGCACTTTCTCTCCCTGATGGATTGCACGCCCGAAGAGCTGGTCAGCGTGCTCCGTCGAGGCATTGAGCTTAAAGACCTGCGTAACCGCGGCGTACTGTTCGAGCCTTTGAAAAACCGCGTGCTCGGGATGATTTTCGAGAAGTCGTCCACCCGCACCCGCGTGTCTTTCGAAGCCGGCATGATTCAGCTCGGCGGCCAGGCTATCTTCCTGTCACCTCGCGATACCCAACTGGGCCGTGGCGAGCCGATCAGCGATTGCGCGATCGTGATGTCGAGCATGCTGGATGCGGTGATGATCCGTACCTTCGCCCACAGCACCCTGACCGAATTTGCCGCCAACTCCCGAGTGCCCGTGATCAACGGCCTGTCCGATGACCTGCACCCCTGCCAGTTGCTGGCCGACATGCAAACCTTCCTCGAACAGCGCGGCTCGATCCAGGGCAAGACCGTGGCCTGGATCGGCGACGGCAACAACATGTGCAACAGCTATATAGAAGCGGCGATCCAGTTCGACTTCAAATTGCGCGTTGCCTGCCCTGAAGGCTACGAGCCGGATGCACGCTTCCTGGCCGAGGCCGGCGACCGCGTGACCATCGTCCGCGACCCGCGTGAGGCGGTCATCGGCGCACACCTGGTGAGCACCGACGTGTGGACCTCCATGGGCCAGGAAGAGGAAACCGCCAAGCGCCTCAAGCTCTTCGCCCCGTTCCAGGTCACCCGCGCCCTGCTCGACCTGGCCGCGCCGGACGTGCTGTTCATGCACTGCCTGCCCGCCCACCGTGGCGAAGAAATCAGTCTCGACCTGCTGGACGATCAACGTTCAGTAGCCTGGGCCCAGGCGGAAAACCGCCTGCACGCACAAAAAGCCCTGCTCGAGTTTCTGGTTGCGCCGGCGTACCGTCCTGCATGAGCCAGCCATTACTGCTGAACCTGCGCAATCTGGCATGCGGCTATCAAGACCAACGGGTGGTGCAGAACCTCAATCTGCACCTCAACGCCGGCGACATCGGTTGCCTGCTGGGCTCCTCGGGCTGCGGCAAGACCACCACGCTGCGAGCGATTGCCGGGTTTGAGCCGGTGCATGAAGGCGAGATCAGCCTGGCAGGCGAAGTCATCTCCAGCGCCGGTTTCACACTGGCTCCGGAGAAACGTCGGATCGGCATGGTGTTCCAGGACTACGCGCTGTTTCCACACCTCAGCGTGGCCGACAACATCGCCTTCGGCATTCGCAAGCACCCGCAAAAAGAGCGTGTGGTCGCTGAATTGCTGGAACTGGTGAACCTGAAAAACCTCGGCAAGCGCTTCCCCCACGAACTCTCGGGCGGCCAGCAGCAACGCGTCGCCCTGGCTCGCGCCCTGGCGCCGGAACCGCAATTGTTGCTGCTGGACGAACCCTTCTCCAACCTCGACGGCGAACTGCGGCGCAAACTCAGCCACGAAGTACGCGATATCCTCAAGGCGCGGGGCACCAGTGCGATTCTGGTGACCCACGACCAGGAAGAAGCCTTCGCAGTGAGTGACCATGTCGGTGTGTTCAAGGAGGGTCGCCTGGAGCAGTGGGATACACCCTACAACCTCTATCACGAACCGCTGACACCCTTTGTCGCCAGCTTCATTGGCCAGGGTTACTTCATTCGCGGGCAGTTGAACACGCCGGAATCGGTTACCACCGAACTGGGGGAGTTGCGCGGCAATCGTGCCTACACCTGGCCAACCGGCGGCGCGGTGGATGTGTTGCTGCGCCCGGACGACATCGTTTATGCACCGGACAGCGCCTTGAAGGCGCGGATTGTCGGCAAGACGTTCCTCGGCGCGTCGACCCTGTATCGCTTGCAGCTGCCGACAGGCGCTCAGCTGGAGTCGATCTTCCCCAGCCACGCCGATCACTTGGTCGGTGCCGACGTGGGCATTCGCGTGGCAGCCGAGCACCTGGTGTTGTTCCAGGCCTCAGGCAGCACCGCAGCACAAATCCCTCAGGTTGAGTCAGGCGTTCGACGCTACAGCACCGCCTCCTGACGTCAACGCATCACGCCCGGCCAATTTCCGCGAACTTGGCCTGGGTGTGTTCGGCCAGCACTGTCGCTGCCAACTCCACCTCAAGCCCCCTTCTCCCCGCACTGATAAAAATTGTCGGAAACGACTGCGCCGTCACATCGATGAAGGTGCGCAGGCGTTTCTTCTGCCCCAGCGGGCTGATGCCGCCCAACAAGTAACCGGTGGCCCGTTGCGCCGCTGCCGGGTCTGCCATCTCGACCTTTTTTACCCCTGCCGCCTGCGCCAACGCCTTTAAATCCAAACTTCCGACGACCGGCACAACCGCCACCAGCAGCTCGGCTTTTTCACTGCTGGCCAGCAGGGTCTTGAACACCTGCGCCGGGTCCAGGCCCAATTTTTCCGCGGCCTCCAGACCATAGGACGCTGCCTTGGGGTCATGTTCGTAACTGTGAATTCGATGTTCGGCGCGAACTTTTTTCAACAGGTCCAATGCGGGCGTCATGTGGGCTCCAGGCTTGGCAAAAAGGTGAAAAAACAGACAGCCAATTCTAGGCCAACAACAAGCAAAAGGCTCTAGTCCGAAGCCCTCTGCCACGCGCTCACGCGCACCTTCCCTGCCGCTTCCCGCGCCCACGGCACGATCATTCACCACACCAATAATTACAAAATGACCGATCGTTCACTTTCGACCTTTGACAGCCGTCATTCTTGTCTATATTTTTTCGTTTACGAATACTGTAGGAATGCACCTACAGATTCACAGCAGTAAGCCGCGAACAGGATGGGGATCCTCGCCACGGTGAAAATCGCCGATTGCCCGCTGCGGCAAAACGCCAGACAACAACAAAAACAGAGGTTTTCCATGACAACTGCTCTTCAACAGCCTTCACTTTCAAGTCAATGCATGGCCGAATTCCTGGGCACTGCGTTGCTGATCTTCTTCGGTACCGGATGTGTTGCTGCGCTCAAGGTCGCGGGTGCCAGCTTTGGGTTGTGGGAAATCAGTATCATCTGGGGGATCGGCGTCAGCATGGCGATCTACCTGAGCGCCGGTATTTCCGGGGCTCACCTGAATCCGGCGGTCAGTATCGCGCTGTGTATCTTTGCCGATTTCGACAAGCGCAAACTGCCGTTCTACATCATCGCCCAGGTCGCCGGGGCCTTCTGTTCGGCCGCGTTGGTTTACACGCTCTACAGCAACCTGTTTTTCGATTACGAACAAACCCACCACATGATTCGCGGCACCCAGGCCAGCCTGGAACTGGCGTCGGTGTTCTCCACCTACCCGCATCCGCTGCTGGGCACGGCCCAGGCGTTCCTGGTGGAAATGGTCATCACCGCGATCCTGATGGGCGTGATCATGGCCCTGACCGACGACAACAACGGCCTGCCCCGCGGCCCGTTGGCGCCGCTGCTGATTGGTTTGCTGATCGCCGTGATTGGCAGTGCCATGGGCCCGCTGACCGGCTTTGCGATGAACCCGGCCCGTGACTTCGGCCCCAAGCTGATGACCTTTTTCGCCGGTTGGGGTGAAATGGCTTTCACTGGCGGGCGCGACATTCCTTACTTCCTGATTCCGATCTTTGCGCCGATTGTCGGCGCCTGCCTCGGTGCTGCCGCCTATCGCGGGCTGATTGCCCGTCACCTGCCCAGCGCCGCACCTGCTACAACTGATGCAACCGAAGCGGCTGCCACCGCCAAAACCCGTACTTCCTGATGCGATAGCCTGGACCGTACTGCCCTTTTGCGGCCCAGGCTGTTTACTGACTTCCCTATTCTCCGTCCAAGGCAATCGACATGACCGACATTCAGAATAAGAACTACATCATTGCCCTCGATCAGGGCACCACCAGTTCCCGGGCGATCATCTTCGATCGTGACGCCAACGTGGTCTGCACCGCCCAGCGTGAATTCACCCAGCATTACCCGCAAGCCGGCTGGGTCGAACATGACCCGATGGAGATTTTCGCCACCCAGAGCGCGGTGATGGTCGAGGCCCTGGCACAAGCGGGCCTGCACCATGACCAAGTCGCGGCCATCGGTATCACCAACCAGCGTGAAACCACCGTGGTCTGGGACAAAATCACCGGCCGTCCGATCTACAACGCGATCGTCTGGCAATGCCGCCGCAGCACCGAGATCTGCCAGCAGCTCAAGCGCGACGGTCACGAGCAATACATCAACGACACCACCGGCCTGGTCACAGACCCGTACTTCTCCGGCACCAAGCTCAAGTGGATCCTCGACAACGTCGAAGGCAGCCGCGAACGTGCGCGTAACGGCGAGCTGCTGTTCGGCACCATCGACAGCTGGCTGATCTGGAAATTTACCGGCGGCAAGACCCACGTCACCGACTACACCAACGCCTCGCGCACCATGCTCTTCAACATCCACACGCTGGAGTGGGATGCGAAGATGCTGGAGATTCTCGACGTGCCGCGCGAAATGCTGCCGGAAGTGAAGTCTTCCTCGGAAATCTATGGTCGCACCAAAAGCGGTATCGCCATCGGCGGTATCGCCGGTGACCAACAGGCGGCGCTGTTTGGCCAAATGTGCGTAGAACCGGGCCAGGCGAAAAACACCTACGGCACCGGCTGCTTCCTGCTGATGAACACCGGCGACAAGGCGGTGAAATCCAAGCACGGCATGCTCACCACCATCGCCTGCGGCCCGCGTGGCGAAGTGGCCTACGCCCTGGAAGGCGCCGTGTTCAACGGCGGTTCCACCGTGCAATGGCTGCGTGATGAGTTGAAGATCATCGCCGATGCCACCGACACCGAATACTTCGCCGGCAAGGTCAAGGACAGCAACGGCGTGTACCTGGTGCCAGCCTTCACCGGCCTGGGCGCTCCGTACTGGGACCCGTATGCCCGTGGTGCGCTGTTCGGCCTGACCCGTGGTGTACGCGTGGATCACATCATTCGTGCAGCCCTGGAGTCGATTGCCTACCAGACCCGCGACGTACTCGATGCCATGCAGCAGGATTCCGGCGAACGCCTCAAATCCCTGCGGGTAGACGGTGGCGCGGTCGCCAACAACTTCCTGATGCAGTTCCAGGCCGACATCCTCGGTACCCAGGTTGAACGCCCACAAATGCGCGAAACCACCGCGTTGGGCGCCGCCTACCTGGCCGGCCTGGCGTGCGGTTTCTGGGGCAGCCTGGACGAACTGCGTGGCAAGGCGGTAATCGAGCGTCAATTCGAACCGCAGCTGGAAGAAGCGGCGAAGGAAAAACTCTACGCCGGCTGGCAGAAAGCGGTCAGCCGCACCCGCGACTGGGAACCCCACGAAGGCGCTGAATAAGCCAAGCGCCGGACGCGCATAGGGTTGTAACTGGCAGGGAGCAGATTCCTGCGTCATCATGGGCCACTTTTTACGGCAGCCCAAAGGACGCACCATGAATCTGCCTCCCCGCCAGCAACAAATCCTCGAACTGGTTCGCGAACGCGGCTATGTGAGTATCGAGGAAATGGCGCAGCTCTTCGTTGTCACCCCGCAAACCATCCGCCGCGATATCAATCAACTGGCGGAAGCCAATCTGTTGCGCCGCTACCATGGCGGCGCAGCCTATGACTCCAGCGTTGAAAACACCGCGTACGCCATGCGTGCCGACCAGATGCGCGACGAAAAACAGCGCATCGGCGAAGCCATCGCCGCGCAAATCCCCGATCACGCCTCGCTGTTTATCAACATCGGTACCACCACCGAATCGATCGCGCGTGCGCTGCTTAACCACAGCCACCTGAAAATCATCACCAATAACCTCAACGTCGCCATGATGCTGAGTGCCAAAGACGACTTCGACGTACTCCTGACCGGCGGCAACGTGCGCCGGGATGGCGGTGTGGTAGGCCAGGCCAGCGTCGATTTCATCAACCAGTTCAAGGTCGATTTCGCTCTGGTGGGCATTAGCGGTATCGATGAAGACGGCAGCCTTCTGGACTTCGATTATCAGGAAGTACGGGTTTCCCAGGCGATCATTGCCAATGCGCGCAAGGTGATCCTGGCGGCGGACTCCAGCAAATTCGGGCGCAACGCCATGATTCGCCTGGGACCGATCAGCTTGATCGATTGTTTAGTCACCGATCAGCAGCCGGTCCCGGCACTGGTGCAACTGTTGAATCAGCACAAGATTCGACTGGAAGTGGTGTAAGCCTATACAGGGGGTGTCCTGCCCCCTGATGTTCACAAATTTTCCTTTGTTTGCCCTTCGATCAGTATTTTCAATCGAAGCGGGCTGGCTGTACCTGCGTTTATAAGCTACCATTTTCGCAAATGAACATTTATGTTCGAATTCCAATACGAAAAAGATTGCGAGGCCAGCCGATGAACCCTTCTACCTTGCCTGCCCCACCGCTTGCCGAAGTCTATGACGTCGCCGTTATCGGTGGCGGGATCAATGGCGTCGGGATTGCAGCAGACGCAGCCGGTCGCGGTTTGTCGGTATTCCTTTGCGAAAAGGACGACCTGGCCAGCCACACTTCCTCCGCGAGCAGCAAGCTGATCCACGGTGGCCTGCGCTACCTGGAGCATTACGAATTCCGCCTGGTGCGCGAAGCCCTGGCTGAACGTGAGGTGCTGTTGGCCAAGGCCCCGCACATCGTCAAGCAGATGCGCTTTGTATTGCCTCACCGCCCGCACCTGCGTCCGGCATGGATGATTCGCGCCGGCCTGTTCCTGTATGACCATCTGGGCAAGCGGGAAAAACTCGAAGGCTCCAAGAGCCTCAAGTTCGGCCCCGACAGTCCGCTGAAAAGCGAAATCACCAAAGGCTTCGAATACTCCGATTGCTGGGTCGACGACGCCCGCCTTGTAGTACTCAACGCCATGGCTGCGCGGGAAAAGGGTGCGCACATCCACACCCAGACCCGTTGCGTCAGCGCACACCGCAGCAAGGGCCTGTGGGAAATGAACATGGAACGTGCCGACGGCAGCCTGTTCTCGATCCGCGCCCGAGCGCTGGTGAACGCCGCCGGCCCGTGGGTGGCCAAGTTCATCAAGGATGACTTGAAGCTGGATTCGCCCTACGGCATCCGTCTGATCCAGGGCAGCCACCTGATCGTACCGAAGCTGTATGAAGGCGCCCACGCGCACATCCTGCAGAACGAAGACCAGCGTATCGTCTTCACCATTCCGTACCTGAATCACCTGACCATCATCGGCACCACCGACCGCGAATACACCGGCGACCCGGCGAAAGTGGCGATTACCGAAGGTGAAACCGACTACATGCTCAACGTGGTCAACGCGCACTTCAAGAAACAACTGAGCCGCGATGACATCGTGCACACCTATTCCGGCGTGCGCCCGCTGTGCAACGACGAGTCCGACAACCCGTCGGCCGTGACCCGCGACTACACCCTGGCGCTGTCCGGCACCTCGGGCGAGGCGCCGTTGCTGTCGGTGTTCGGCGGCAAGCTGACCACCTACCGCAAGCTGGCCGAATCGGCGATGGCACAACTGGCGCCTTACTTCACGCAGATGCGCCCAAGCTGGACGGCTACAGCCACCCTGCCCGGCGGCGAAAACATGAGCACGCCAGAAGCCCTGGCCGATGCAATCCGTAGCAAATACGACTGGGTGCCGAGCGAGATTGCCCGTCGCTGGTCCACCACTTACGGCAGCCGCACCTGGCGCCTGCTGGAAGGCGTGCAATCGCTGGCGGACATGGGTGACCACCTCGGTGGCGGCCTGTACACCCGCGAAGTCGATTACCTGTGCGCTGAAGAATGGGCCACTCAGCCCCAGGACATCCTGTGGCGCCGCAGCAAGCTGGGCCTGTTCACCACGCCGCAGGAGCAGGAGAACGTGCAGCGTTACCTGTCCAAGGTTGAGCACAACCGCGGCAAGATCGAAGCGGCCTGATCAGCCCGACGTAAAAAAGCCCCTGCACCGAAAGGTCCAGGGGCTTTTTCATGCCTGCAGATGACGCTGATAGCGCAGGCCCATTTCACGAATCCCGCTGAAGGCAGAGCCCAGCAACACGGGATAAGCCGCCTGCAAAAAGCCTGGCGTGGCCGTCGCGAGAGCCCGCTCCAACCATAGGCAGGCCTGCACTTCGTCGCCGTCGTGAGCCAGCTCCGCAGCATGGTTGTATTGCCCGCGGAAATCCCCGGCCTCGGCTGAGCGCTGATACCACTGGCGCGCCAGTTGAACATCCTTGGGCACCACCACGCCTTCATGGTGGAACCGACCCAACAGGTTCATCGACTTGGCGTGCCCCTTGGCCGCAGCCTGGCGGAACAGTTCATATGCCGCGACAAGGTCACGCTCCACACCACGGCCACGCGTCAGCAACTGGCCGTAGTTATACAAACCCCAATCCAGCCCCAGATCGGCGGCCTTGCGGTAATGCCGCGCACTGTCTTCCAAATCGACCTCGCAGCCCCAGCCATTCTCCAGGCAGCGCCCGATCATGTTGATCGCCATGGGGTGACGCTGCCGCGCAGCGATGCGAAACCAGCTCAACCCCAGCGCCTCATCCTTCTGCACGCCACGACCGTCGAGCAGCAGCTGGGCCAGGGTCGCCTGTGCGTCGGCATCTCCCAGCTGTGCCGCATGCATCACCCAGCGCACATAGGCACGCGGGTTATCACCGATATCCGAGGGCTCGCTGCCTGGCTGTGCGCTCTGCATTCCTGCCCCGAGTAGCGATCAAGGACCGCAAAAAGTTTCATGATTTATTTGGTTACAAAGTATTACATTTGAGATCGCTTATCAATTACGATCGCATCTCACTAACACTAACAAGAGATTACTCCATGGCTACCGGCATCAGTTCTGCCCCCCTCTCATCGCGGCATTTGCTCGCGTCGGCAGTGGGCCTGGCAGTGGCTGCGCAAGGAGGATTCAGTTACGCGGCGGAGCCCGCACCAGAAGACAACACAGGGGTCATCCAACTCGGCGCGACCAGCATCGAAGGCCAGGCCCCGAGCCAGAGCGTCTACAACCCTGTGGCGCCTTCTTCCCCCAAGTACACCGAGGCCCTGCGCGACACGCCGCAGACCATCACGGTGGTGCCCAAGGAAGTCATTCATGACCAGAACCTGCTGACCCTGCGCGACGTGCTCAGCACCGTGCCGGGGATCACCTTCGGGGCCGGCGAAGGTGGCAGCGGGTATGGCGACAGCATCAACCTGCGCGGCTTCTCCGCCAGCGGCGACATCTACGTAGACGGCGTGCGTGACAGCGCGCAGTACAGCCGAACCGACCCGTTCAACCTGGAGCAGGTCGAAGTCGTCAGCGGCGCAAGTTCGGTGTATTCCGGCTCCGGCGCGGTCGGTGGCACCATCAACCTGGTGAGCAAACAGCCGGAATTACGCGACAAAACCACCATCAGTGCGGGCATCGGCACCGATAACTACAAGCGCACCACCCTGGACACCAACCAGACGCTGAACGACACCACCGCGTTCCGCCTGAACCTGATGGCCCATGGTAACGACGTGCCTGGCCGCGATTATGAAGATTACGAACGCTGGGGCATCGCGCCCTCCATCGCGTTTGGCCTGGGCACGCCGACACGTGTCACCGTCAGTTATGAGCACCAGAAAGACGACAACACACCGCAATACGGTATCCCCATCTACAACGGCAAGCCCATGCCGGGCGTGGGTTGGAGTGACTACTACGGCTACCACAACATCAATGACCAGCAAATCACCTCGGACTCGTTCAGCCTGAAGCTCGAACACGACTTCAACGACGCCGTGTCCGTGCGCAACTTCACCCGCGTCGAGCGGGTGCGCCAGGACCTGCGCGCCTCAGGCCCCGAAGGTGCATTGACCGGCTGTCTGGCCAGCGGCACCCAGATCACCGGCGCCCCTTGCGCCGCAGGCCTGCAGCCAGGCTACTTCCAGCCAAGCGGCGGCTCACTGGGTAACGAGCGCAACACCCAGAACAAGATGTTCACCAACCAGACCGACGTCACCAGCCACTTCAGCACCGGGTTCATCGACCACACGCTGGTGACCGGCATCGCCATCAGCCGCGAGGAATACGAGGCGGATACCGGTAAATGGCTGACCAACGCCAACGGCAGCACCATCGTCCCACCACCGGTCAGCTACAGCGACCCGAACTCCGAATGGTCCGGCCCCGTCAACTTCACCCGGGCCGCCCACATTGACGGCGCGCTGAACAACCGCGCCGCCTATGCCTTCGACACGCTCAAGCTCAACCCACAGTGGGAAATCAACGGCGGCCTGCGTTACGAGCACAACGCCGGCAGCTCGGTGACCAATGCCTATTCCAGCACTGGCGTGGAAACGCCCGGCACTCGCTACGGCCAGGCGGATGACCTGACCTCCTACCGCCTGGCGCTGGTCTACAAACCGGTGGAAAACGGCAGCTTCTATATCGCCTACGGCAACAGCAAGACGCCGTCCCAGGCCAGCGTCAATGGGGGTTGCTACACCCCGGCCAAAAGCTCAAGCATCGCCACCAACAACTGCGATGTTTCCCCGGAAACCGCCGTCAGCTATGAGATCGGCACCAAATGGGACCTGCTCGACAATGCCCTGTCGCTGACGGGCGCGATCTTCCGCAATGACCGCACCAACTATAAAGTCGCCGACAATGACCCGAGCAACCTGAGCGGCACCCAGACCCTCGACGGCAAGGCACGTGCAGACGGTGTGGCGCTGGGCCTGAGCGGCCAACTTACTGACCACTGGAAAGTCTTCGCCAACTACACCTACCTGAACACTCGTGTGCTGCGCAGCGCCAGCGATTACACCCTGGCGACCACCGGCATCGACGTGCAGAAAGGCGAGCCGCTGACCTTCACCCCCAAACATGCAGCCAGCATCTGGACGGTGTACGACCTGCCCTACGACTTCCAGGTGGGCTACGGCATCACGGCGCAAACCAAGCAGTACCTGGTCAGCGCCGCCAACTCGCCGACTTCCCCCGGCTATGCGGTGCAGCGTGCGATGCTCGGTTACAAGGTCAACAAACAGTTGAACCTGCAGCTGAACATCAACAACCTGTTCGACAAGGAGTACCTCACCCGTATCCGCAACAACGGTTGGGCAGTGCCCGGCGATGGCCGCGCGGCAGTGGTGTCGGCCGACTACACGTTCTGACAGAGCCACACCCAAAAGCCCCGGGAGCCACACTCTCGGGGCTTTTTCATGGGCGATACAGGCCCACGCCGCCATTCGGTTTTCCGAACGCCATAGCTCAACCTATTCGGTTTGCCGGACCAAAACAGGAGAAAAAACCCGTAACACAAAGTTAATCTCTATATAAATCATATGGTTAACCTTTTATTTCTGGTCTGGCACGACTCATGCTCTACACTCGTAGGCGATTGCCTGAGGCGCCTCAGGAGCCGTCACAGGCTTTCGCAGTACTGTTTATATAAAAACGTGGCCGTCCCAACCGGTCTCATAAAAAAAACAAATGTCGAGGAAGTATTGATGCGCATCGTTCCCCATATCCTGGGCGCAGCTATCGCTGCTGCTCTGATCAGCACTCCAGTTTTCGCCGCCGAACTCACCGGCACACTGAAGAAAATCAACGACTCCGGCACGATCACTCTCGCTCACCGCGACAGCTCCATTCCGTTTTCCTATATCGCGGATGGTTCGGGCAAACCCGTGGGCTACTCCCACGACATTCAGCTGGCTATCGTTGAAGCCCTGAAAAAAGACCTGAACAAACCCGACCTGAAGACCAAGTACAACCTGGTCACCTCGCAAACCCGTATCCCGCTGATCCAGAACGGCACCGCGGATATCGAGTGCGGCTCCACCACCAACAACGCCGAACGCGCCCAGCAGGTTGACTTCACCGTCAATATCTTCGAAATCGGCACCCGCCTGCTGGTCAAGAAAGACAAGGAAGGCAAGCCGTCCTACAGCGATTTCGCCGACCTGAAAGGCAAGAACGTCGTGACCACCGCCGGCACCACGTCCGAGCGCATCATCAAGGCGATGAACGCCGACAAGCAGATGGGCATGAACGTCATCTCCGCCAAGGACCACGGCGAATCCTTCCAGATGCTGGAAAGCGGCCGCGCCGTTGCCTTCATGATGGACGACGCGCTGCTGGCCGGTGAAGAAGCCAAGGCCAAGAAGCCGGACGACTGGGTCATCACCGGTACTCCACAGTCCTTCGAAGCCTACGCCTGCATGGTTCGCAAAGACGACCCAGCCTTCAAGAAGGCCGTGGATGATGCGATCGTCGGCCTGTACAAGTCCGGCGAGATCAACAAGATCTACAGCAAGTGGTTCGAGAGCCCGATTCCACCAAAAGGCCTGAACCTCAACTTCCCGATGAGCGACAAGGTCAAGGATCTGATCGCCAACCCAAGCGACAAGCCAGCGCCTGACGTAAAAATCTGATACCTGACTAAGCTTATGTCCTGAGGGAGCCAACCCTCCCTCAGGCGTCTGTTGCTACCTGCTGGCTTTAATTTTGGAACACTCGACCTGGCGGTTTTCGAGCCGATCGCGTGTGCCTGGCGTTCACCGTCGGGCGGGAAAGGATCTTCCCCAAGCGGGTGCTTGTACATCGATCGATCTCGAGGGGAGACCCTAATGAATTACAACTGGGACTGGGGCGTGTTCTTCAAGTCCACCGGCGTGGGCAGCGAGACTTATCTCGACTGGTACATCGCCGGCTTGGGCTGGACCATTGCCATCGCCGTCGTGGCATGGATCATCGCCTTGCTGCTGGGGTCCATTCTGGGCGTCATGCGCACCGTGCCAAACCGCATCGTATCGGGCATCGCGACCTGCTACGTGGAACTGTTTCGCAACGTACCGCTACTGGTTCAGCTGTTCATCTGGTATTTCCTGATACCCGACCTGCTGCCGCAGAACCTGCAGGACTGGTACAAACAAGACCTCAACCCGACCACCTCGGCCTACCTGAGCGTTGTCGTGTGCCTGGGCCTGTTCACCGCTGCCCGGGTGTGCGAACAAGTGCGTACCGGCATCCAGGCGCTGCCACGGGGCCAGGAATCCGCCGCACGCGCCATGGGCTTCAAGCTGCCGCAGATCTACTGGAACGTGCTGCTGCCCCAGGCCTACCGGATCATCATTCCGCCGCTTACCTCAGAATTCCTCAACGTCTTCAAGAACTCCTCCGTGGCGTCCCTGATCGGCTTGATGGAACTGCTGGCGCAAACCAAACAGACCGCCGAGTTCTCGGCCAACCTGTTCGAGGCCTTCACCCTGGCCACGCTGATCTATTTCACCCTGAACATGAGCCTGATGCTGCTGATGCGCGTGGTCGAGAAGAAAGTCGCCGTGCCCGGCCTGATCTCCGTGGGGGGTAAATAATGGACTTCGATTTCAGCGGCATCATCCCCGCCATCCCGGGCCTGTGGAACGGCATGGTCATGACCTTGCAGTTGATGGTCATGGGCGTGGTCGGCGGCATCATCCTGGGTACGATCCTCGCGCTGATGCGCCTGTCGTCCAGCAAACTGCTGTCGCGCCTGGCCGGCGCCTACGTGAACTACTTCCGCTCGATCCCGCTGCTGCTGGTGATCACCTGGTTCTACCTGGCGGTGCCGTTCGTGCTGCGCTGGATCACCGGCGAAGACACCCCGATCGGTGCGTTCACCTCCTGCGTCGTGGCCTTCATGATGTTCGAGGCGGCGTACTTCTGCGAAATCGTGCGGGCCGGCGTGCAGTCGATCCCCAAGGGCCAGATGGCCGCGGCGCAAGCGATGGGCATGACCTACGGCCAGACCATGCGCCTGATCATCCTGCCCCAGGCGTTCCGCAAGATGACCCCGTTGCTGCTGCAACAGTCGATCATCCTGTTCCAGGACACCTCGCTGGTCTACACCGTGGGCCTGGTGGACTTCCTCAACTCCGCCCGTTCCAACGGCGACATCATCGGCCGCTCCAATGAGTTCCTGATCTTCGCCGGTGTCGTCTACTTCATCATCAGCTTTTCCGCCTCGCTGCTGGTCAAGCGTCTGCAAAAAAGGTTTGCCGTATGATCTCTATCAAGAATATCAACAAGTGGTATGGCGACTTCCAGGTGCTGACCGATTGCAGCACCGAGGTTAAAAAAGGCGAAGTGATCGTGGTGTGCGGGCCGTCCGGCTCGGGCAAATCGACCCTGATCAAGTGCGTCAACGCCCTGGAACCGTTCCAGAAAGGCGACGTGGTGGTCGATGGCACCTCCATTGCCGACCCGAAGACCAACCTGCCGAAACTGCGCTCGCGCGTCGGCATGGTGTTCCAGCACTTCGAGCTGTTTCCGCACCTGACCATCACCGAAAACCTGACCATCGCGCAGATCAAGGTATTGGGCCGCAGCAAGGAAGAAGCCACCAAGAAGGGCCTGCAACTGCTGGAGCGCGTCGGTCTGTCGGCTCACGCCCACAAGCACCCGGGCCAGCTTTCCGGCGGCCAGCAACAGCGTGTGGCGATTGCCCGTGCGCTGGCGATGGACCCGATCGTCATGCTGTTCGACGAACCGACCTCGGCCCTCGACCCGGAAATGGTCAACGAAGTGCTCGACGTGATGGTGCAGTTGGCCCAGGAAGGCATGACCATGATGTGCGTGACCCACGAAATGGGTTTCGCCCGCAAGGTAGCCGACCGGGTGATCTTCATGGACGCCGGCAAGATCATCGAAGACTGCCCGAAAGAGGAATTCTTCGGCGACATCAGCGCCCGCTCCGAGCGTGCGCAGCACTTCCTCGAGAAAATCCTGCAGCACTAAGCACTGCCCTGTTGTGGTGGGTCGGGCAACCCCACTCACCACAACTGGTTGACCCAAGGCATCTGTGATGAAATGCGACCCCAACCTCTTTCGCGCCGCGCCGCCATCACTTGCCGTGAAGCCTCGTCTGATTCGCCAATTGTTCCTGCCGCCGCTGATCATCGCCCTGATGATCGGACTGGGTTACGTCGGCTTCTGGATCAGCGAGTTCTATGGGATCCGCACCCTCAGCGATACCGGCGAACGCCAACTGGAATTGCACGCCCGCACCGTCGAGAGCGAACTCAGCAAATACACCTACCTGCCCAGTCTCCTGGAGCTGGAATCCAGCGTCTCCAGGCTGTTGGCCGACCCGAATCAAGAAACCCGCAAAACCGTCAACGACTACCTCGAAGGCCTGAACCGGCGCAGTCGCAGCCGGGCGATCTACGTGATGGACACCACCGGCCGTGTGCTGGCGACCAGCAACTGGCGCGATGCCGACAGTTACCAGGGTGAAGACCTGTCCTTCCGTGCCTATTTCCAGAATGCGGTGCGCGGCCAGCCCGGCCGGTTCTACGGCATCGGCAGCACCAACGGCGAACCCGGCTATTACCTGGCCCATGGTCTGGAAGAGCACGGCAAGATCATCGGCGTCGCCGTGGTCAAGGTACGCCTGGAAGCGCTGGAAGAGCGCTGGCAGCGGGCGCGCCTGGAGGCCTTCGTCAGTGACGAGAATGGCATCATCATTCTCTCCAGCGACCCGGCCCGTCGCCTCAAGTCCGTGCGGCCATTGAGCGATGACACCAAGGACCGCCTTGCCCACAGCCTGCAATACTACTGGGCGACGCTCAACGAGCTGGAACCACTGGCCCGCGAGCGCCTCAACGAAGGCACCGAGAAGTTGACCTTCCCGGCCAACAGCGAAGTGGTGGCCGACGAGCATGAGGTCAGCTACCTGGCCCAGACCCGCCCACTGAACGACACCCCCTGGAATTTCACCCTGCTCACCCCGCTGAACGACCTGCGCCGGGCCGCCATCAACCAGGGCATCCTGGTGGCCGTAGCCTTTGCGCTGGTGGCATTCCTGCTGATTGCCTGGAACGAGCGCCGCAAGGTGATTGCCACCCGCCTCGCCGCCCGGGAAGCCCTGCAGGAAGCCAATAACCAGCTGGAGCGACGGATTGCCGAACGCACCACCGACCTGCGGGCCAGCAACGAGCGGCTCAAGAGCCAGATTCGCGAGCGGCGCCAGGCCGAGGAAACCTTGCGCCGAGCCCAGGACGAACTGGTGCAGGCCGGCAAACTCGCGGCCATCGGCCAGATGTCCACCAGCATCGCCCATGAATTGAACCAGCCACTGGCCGCCCTGCGTACCCTGTCGGGCAACACCGTGCGCTTCCTTGAGCGTGGGGCGCTGGACACCGCCAGTGCCAACCTCAAGACCATCAACGAACTGATCGACCGCATGGGTCGCATCACCGCCAGCCTGCGCTCCTTTGCCCGGCGTGGCGATGACCAGGGCGAAGCCAATCTGGGCAAGGCGGTGGACGCTACGTTCCAGATCCTCGGCAGTCGCCTGGAGACCCTGCCGCTGACGGTGCACCGCCACTTCAGCAGCGCGCAGTTGCAGATCGACCAGACACGCCTGGAGCAGATCCTGGTCAACCTGATGGGCAACGCCCTGGACGCGATGCAGGCGCAACCGGCCCCCGAACTGTGGCTGGAAGGCGACATCGCCGACGGCAAATATCGCCTGCGGGTACGCGATAACGGCCATGGGATTGATCCCGAGACCCGCAAGCATTTGTTCGAACCGTTCTTTACCACCAAACCCGGCGAACAAGGCCTGGGCCTCGGCCTCACGCTGTCGGCCAGCCTCGCGGCGGCGACCGGCGGCAACCTCGCCGTCGAGCATCCGGCCAGCGGTGGTACTGCCTTTGTCCTGAGTTTGCCGCTGGCGAGCCCTCAACAAGTCGAGTCGAAATGAACGCAGAAAAAACCACCGACCTGACCGTCCTGATCGTCGAAGACGACCCCCATGTATTGCTCGGCTGCCAGCAAGCCCTGGCCCTGGAAGACATTCCCAGCGTGGGCGTGGGCAGTGCCGAAGAAGCCTTGACCCTCGTCGGTGAAAACTTCGCCGGCATCGTCATCAGCGATATTCGCCTGCCGGGCATCGACGGCCTGGAGTTGCTGACCCGGCTCAAGGCCCTGGATAAAAGCCTGCCGGTGGTGCTGATCACCGGCCACGGCGATATCTCCATGGCCGTGGGCGCGATGCGCAACGGCGCCTATGACTTCATGGAGAAACCCTTCTCTCCCGAGCGCCTGGTGGACGTAGCCCGCCGCGCCCTGGAACAACGCGGTTTGGCCCGGGAAGTCTGGTCGCTGCGCCGGCAACTGGCCGAGCGCGATTCGCTGGAAGGCCGGATCATCGGTCGCTCCCCGGCCATGCAGAACCTGCGGGAATTGATCGCCAACGTCGCCGACACCTCGGCCAACGTGTTGATCGAGGGCGAGACCGGCACCGGCAAGGAATTGGTCGCGCGCTGCCTGCACGATTTCAGCCGGCGCCACTCCCACCAGTTCGTCGCCTTGAACTGCGGCGGCCTGCCCGAGAACCTGTTCGAAAGCGAAATATTCGGCCACGAAGCCAACGCGTTCACCGGTGCCGGCAAGCGCCGCATCGGCAAGATCGAACACGCCCACGAAGGCACGCTGTTCCTCGACGAAGTGGAAAGCATGCCGATGAACCTGCAGATCAAGCTGCTGCGGGTGTTGCAGGAACGCACCCTGGAACGCCTGGGCTCGAACCAGAGCGTGGCGGTGGATTGCCGGGTGATCGCCGCGACCAAGTCCGACCTCGACGACCTGAGCCGCGCCAACCAGTTTCGCAGCGACCTGTACTACCGCCTCAACGTGGTGACCCTGGAACTGCCGCCGCTGCGTGAACGCCGCGAAGACATCCTGCAGTTGTTCGAACACTTCCTGCAGCAGTCGTCGCTGCGTTTCGACCGCACCGCGCCGGACCTCGACAACCAGACCCTGTCCAGCCTGATGAGCCATGACTGGCCGGGCAACGTGCGTGAACTGCGCAACGTGGCCGAGCGGTTTGCCCTCGGTTTGCCGGCGTTCAAGAAAAGCGGCGCCAGCAGCGGCAACCATGGGCTGGCCTTTACCGAAGCGGTGGAGGCGTTCGAGCGCAACCTGCTCAACGATGCCTTGCAACGCAGCGGCGGCAACCTGACCCAGGCCAGCCAGGAACTGGGGATGGCCAAGACCACGTTGTTCGATAAGGTCAAGAAGTACGGGCTGAGCCACTAGGAGCGCATTGTGGATTTATTGTTGAAGGCGGCATTGGGTGCGGGGGTGGTGCTGATTCTGGCGGCGCTGGCCAAGACCAAGAACTACTACATTGCAGGGTTGGTGCCGCTGTTTCCGACGTTCGCGTTGATTGCGCATTACATTGTCGGCAAGGGTCGGTCGGTGGAGGATTTGAAGACCACCATCGTGTTCGGGATGTGGTCGATCATTCCGTACTTTGTGTACCTGGCGACGTTGTATGTGATGGTTGACCGGATGCGTCTGGAGGCTTCGCTGGCGGTGGCGGCGGTGGCATGGTTGATGGCGGCTACGATTTTGGTCAGCGTTTGGGTTCGCATGCACGCCTGACATGTGGAGCCGAATGAGTGTGTTTGTCCATTTTTTTGGTAACGGCTGATATTGGTTCCGCTCTTACAGCGGCTCACTTTTGAACAGCGCAAAAGTAAGCAAAACGCTCTTGCCCCACCACTCGGCTCCTCGCCTAGGCTCGGTGTGCCCTCACTCCG